>JAHJDK010000050.1 GCA_018812505.1 Nanobdellota archaeon
TCTTTAACATAATCTTAGAAAACTATTTCCCTTTCCTTAACAATGGAAATCCTTTAAGATATTTGAACCTTGATTCTTGTATTGTTTTGTCGCTGGCAAATTTGACATCTTCTATAGTGTAGAACGATTTTGGGTTAAACTTTTTTATTATTTCCACTACTTCAAAGACTTTTTTCTTGTTTATTATGGTAAATAATATGTTGACTATTCCTGAAGATCCTTCTCCTTGCGTTAAAGTCACTCTGTATCCTTCTTCTTTTAAAGCATTTATAAGTTCTGAAGAATCTTTTCTTGTTATAACTGTTAGAACAACTTTTCCTTTTGAAAACTGTTCTTCTATAATCATCCCTACATATGTTCCTGCTGCAAAGCCTGCTGCATATGCAATGTAACAAACAGGGTTCTTTAAGTTTACTAATACTTGTTTAACAACCACTACCCATATCAAAACCTCAAAAAAACCTAATAAAGGGGCTGTTTTTTTCATACCCCTAGAAATAAATATTAATCTCACAGTTCCTATACTAACATCAAGTATTCTTGTGAGAAATATTAATATAGGAATAATTATCCAGTTCCACATATCAAAATTAAAAATTGATAATATCATATATAACGAATTATTTTTTCAAATATATAAAATTTTTCATCCAAACATTTTTATAAAGTAACAATTCTTATTCGAATAATGAGTATAGAAATAATACCTGTTGGCGGTTTCAGCGAAATAGGAAGAAACTGTGTAGCAATCAAGGTGGATGATGAAATAGTTATATTAGATATGGGTTTGCACCTTGAAAATTATATTAATCATACAGAAGGAGCAGAGTTTGATGATATAACTGACATGTCTGAAAAAATACTTATAGATGTTGACGCAGTTCCAAACATAAGAGTTTTGGATAAATTAAAAAAAAATGTTGTTGGAATATTTATAAGTCATGCTCACCTTGATCATGTGGGTGCGGTGCCTTTTTTAGCAAAAAACTTTAAATGCCCTGTTTACGGAACCCCGTTCACAATACAAGTTTTAAAGGCTTTAATAAGAGATAATAAAGTCAATTTCAAAAATAAACTTGTTGCAAAAAAACAAAATTCAAGATTTAAAATATCAAAAAATATTGAGATTGAATTTTTAAGCGTTACTCACTCAACTCCTCAAACAGTAATAATTGTTGTGCACACAAAATATGGTTCTATAGCTTATGCAAACGATGTAAAACTTGATGATAATCCTATGATAGGTGAAAAGACTAATTTGAAAAGACTTAAAAAACTAAAGATTAAAGCGTTGTTTTTGAATTGTTTATACTCTACCACTCCAGGACACACTGATTCAGAATCAGTTCCTGCAAATGAATTAAAACATTTTTTCTTAGATAATAATCATAACAAAAAAAACATGTTTCTGACAACTTTCTCAAGTCAGATAGCAAGGATTAAAACTGTTAAGGAACTAGCTATTAAAATGGGTAGAAAGCCTGTTTTCTTGGGAAGATCATTAGCAAAATATACTTGTGCAGCACAAGATGTTAAATTAGCAGATTTTTCGGATGTAAAAATTGTTAAGTACAGTAGTAAAGTTAAAAAATTCTTATCTACACTTCCAAATCCTGAAAAGTGCTTGTTTATTGTTACAGGAAATCAGGGAGAACCTAATGCAACTCTTTCAAAAATAGTCTATGAAAATTACTTTGATTTTAAAAGAGGAGATATAGTTATTTTTTCATGCACAGTTATTCCTGTACAAGAGAATGTTGAAAACAGAAGCAGACTTGAACAAGCTCTAAAAAGTAAAGGAGTTAATGTTTACAAAGATATTCACGCATCTGGTCATGCCAGACAAGAAGATCATAAAACCTTTCTTAGATTAATAAAACCAGAATATGTCCTTCCATTACACGGTGACAGGCATAGAATGAGAAAGATGAAAGAAATAGCTGTTAATGAAGGAATTAACAAAGATAAAATTCTTATGTTAAGAAATAATGAAAGAATAAGTATAAATTAAAAATCTTTATAAATAACCGACTATTTTCATAAGATAGGGAACAAACACTCTTTGGAGGTATATTTATGAAATTAACACTCTCAGAACCAAAATTTTTAAAGGATAGCGTAAGCATAATTTCTGATTTAGTAACTGAAGCAAGCTTCAAAATAACATCTGATGCTATTGAACTAATTGCAATGGATCCAGCAAACGTTGCAATGGTAATATTTAAACTTTTAAGCAGCTCATTCGTTGAATATAATGTTAAAGAAGAAGTATTACTATCAATAAATATGAATGACTTTAAACAAGTCTTGAGAAGAGCAAAAGCCAATGACTCTGTAACACTTGAAATTGATGATAACAAGTTCAAAATAACATTCAAAAGTAACACTACAAGAACATTCTATCTGCCTATGATTGAGGTTGAAGATAAACAGCAAAAAGTGCCTGATTTAAAATTTAAATCAACCATAACTACGACTTCAGATATTCTGAATGAAGCAGTTGAAGACGCTGATATAATTAGTGAAAGTGTGACATTCATCGTTGAAAATAAAGAGTTAACTCTCATTGCTGCAGGAGATCTTAGCAAAGCACATATAAACATTAAAGCTGATAATGATACAAAAATTGTGTGTGATGAAGAAAAAGTTAAGTCAAAGTTTTCAATTGAGTATCTTAAAAAAATGATTCAAGGCAGCAAGATAAGCAACAAAGTCATGCTTCAACTTGGAAATGATTATCCTCTTAAAATAGAGTATATGGTGTTAAATAAGGTTCAACTAGCATTCATACTTGCGCCAAGAGTGGATAACGACTAGTTTTTTAATTCCATAATTATTTAAAAAAGAGATTATTTTCTTTATTTATGCAAGATTGTGTTTTATTAAGATATGGAGAAGTCGGTCTTAAAAGTAAAAAAACCAGAATGTTCTTTGAAAAAAAGTATGTTTTAGCAATAAAAGAATCTTTGAGCAGAAATAACATCTCTGATTTTTTAATAAAGAATTTTGGCGGAAGATTTGTTGTTTTTTGTGAGAATAGTGAAGAAATCACAAATCTTTTATTAACTGTTCCTGGAATACAAAGTGCATCTCCTGCTAAAAAAATTCTTGTTATATCAAAAAAACTTTTGATTATGAAGTTAAAAAAAGAATTAAAAGAA
>JAHJDK010000051.1 GCA_018812505.1 Nanobdellota archaeon
CACATTCTTTTAATATTATGTTTAGTACTCATATTATCTTATTAACAATCTAAACTATATAAATGTTTCTATTTTAATCACTTATAAGTAGTAAAAATAGAAATATTTAAATAGTAGTTATGACATAATAACTATATGACCTATACAATCAACTCAGGAGGAACAAACATTGCTATGTATGAAACAAAAGGGCAACTATTAGGAATGGCCCAAACTTCTCTAGATGAACACCTCCAAAAACATCCAGACATAGCCTCAACTCCAGATGAATACCTTGAAAAAGCAGCACAAATACTAGCAAACGGAAGACCATACAAAAATGGAATGTTATACGACGGAATATTTGCAAGAGCATACAATTCAGCAGAAATAGGTTGTCCAATAGTTCTCACAGTACACAACAGATTCAGACATCAACCAAATTAAGCGCAATTCAATATCGAAATCCTTAAAAACTAACACTTTATTCTAAAAAGGATTGGCGGTATTAGTGTAATCTGGTTAGCATAAGAGACTGTGGAAGCAAAAACTCAGGGTTTTAATCCTGCAAAAACTGCAGATATCTCTTGGTCCGGGTTCAAAACGACGAATACTCGTCGACAGCTAATGTCAGTACGACATAAAGTCGTACGTAATGAATGTGGATTCGTCATGAAAGTCCCGGGTACTGCCCCATTTTTTTAATCTAAATAAAAGCTTTTTCTAACGACAATTATTTAAATAATAAAATAAAAATACTATTATCATGAAACTAATGAACGCACGTGGAGTCAGGGATTTTCCACCAGAAGAAAAGATATTGAGACAAGAAGTAGTTGATATTCTAAGAGAAACTTTTGAGGAGTTTGGTTTCAACCCTTTGGAAACGCCGGTTATAGAGCGGTTTGACGTTTTATCATCTAAATACACTGGTGGCTCAGAGATATTGAAGGAAACTTTCAGATTTAAGGATCAAGGAAACAGAGAGCTAGGATTAAGATATGATCTTACAGTACCATTTGCAAGATTTGTAGGTATGAATCCAAATTTGAAGATGCCCTTTAAAAGATATCAGATAGGAAGGGTTTACAGAGATGGACCTATAAGACTAGGAAGATACAGGGAGTTCTGGCAATGCGACGTTGACATCGTTGGATGCAAAAACATGCTTGCAGACGCTGAATTACTAGCAATAGCTTCAAATGTATTTAAGAAACTAGGATTAAAAGTAATCATTAAATTTAACAACAGAAAAATTCTTGATGGAATAATGGAATCTGCAGGTGTAGAAAGCAGCAAATGGACAGATGCAATACTGTCAATTGACAAACTGGAAAAACAAGGAAGAAACGAAGTGATGAAAGAGCTAGAGCAAAAAGGCATCAACGATAACTCCATAGCAAAGATATTTGGAATGATACAAAAGAAAGAAAATAATAAAGAAACCATAAACAACCTAAAATTATTTCTAAAAGAAGGAATAGGAAAAGAAGGATTAGAAGAAATTATTCAAATATTAGACTTCTTGAAATCTTTCAATGTAAAAGCAGAAGTTGACCCTTCACTAGCAAGAGGATTATCCTACTACACAGGACCTGTATTTGAAGTTTTCCTAGATAACTCTGAAATAAAATCAGCGATTGCAGGAGGAGGACGATACGATAATATGATTAGTGACTTACTCAGCAAAAAAGAACCTTGCCCTGCAACAGGCATATCCTTTGGGCTGGAATTAATAACAGATGTTCTAAAAAATAAGGTTGAGAAAAAATCAGTGGTGAAAGTATATTTAATACCAATAAGAACAGAAAAAGAATGTGTTAAGATTGCTGTTGAATTACGAAAAGAAGGAATAAATACAGATATGGATTTAGTAGGTCGGGGCATAAGCAAAAATTTGGATTTTGCAAACTCACAAAAAATACCATTTGTGTTATTTGTTGGTCAAAAGGAATTAGAGCAAAAAAAAGTAAAACTTAGGGACATGAAAACAGGAAAAGAACAACTATTAACTATGAAGCAAGCTGTTCAAAAACTGAAATCATAAACTTTATATAGTCTGAAATGTTAAGAATAATGTATTAGTGATAGTGATGACAGAGGAGCTAGAGCAACCACACGATAGGATTTTCAACATTCTATTCCAAGAAGATGAACTTACTTGGCAGAATATAATCTACGACTTGGTAAGACAGGAAGAGATGGATCCGTGGAATATAAACATATCATTGATAACGCAAAAATTCTTGGAAAAGCTTAAACTGCTTAAAAACATGGACTTCAGAATTTCTGGAAAAGTAGTGCTTGCATCCGCCCTGCTACTGAAGATGAAATCTTCAAGATTATTAGACAAAGATCTTGCAGCTTTTGACAGCTTATTATCATCCTCAGAAGAAGATTTCACAGATGTGCTTGAAGAATTAACAGATGTGGATGAAGTTGGAGAATCAGATCTACCAAAGATACACCCTAGAATTCCACAACCAAGAAAAAGAAAAGTATCTGTGTTTGACCTGGTAGAAGCCCTTGAAAAAGCTTTAGAGGTAGAGAACAGGAGAAAAAGATATTTTGTGGAAGACGTAAAAGTAGAAACGCCAAAAAAAACGCGTGAAATATCACTAATAATAAAAGATGTGTATGAAAAGATTGCTTCCTACTTCCAGAAATCAACCACTAAACTGACATTCGATCAGTTAATACCTTCAGACTCAAAAGAAGACAAAGTGTTTACGTTTATACCATTGCTGCATCTGGATTTTCAGAGGAAAATAGAATTGATGCAAAAAGAACACTTTGGAGAAATATCAATCATTCTAAACAAGAAAAAACAGAAAGAAGTAGTATAGTTTGACAATGAACTGTTTTGTTATTTTAAAATTGAAAGTTAAATTTTTCTAATAGTGCCATTGTTAGCATTAACTATGATATAATCTTTGTCTTTGAGGACTTTGGTTGCGTTTTTTGCTCCAACTATACATGGTTTGTTGAATTCCCTGGCTGTGATAGCTGCGTGACATAATGTTCCTCCAATATCTGTAATTATTGCTGAGGCTTTATGTATTAATTCCAGATATTCTAAATTAGTTGTTGTTGTTACCAATATATCTCCTTCTTCAAATTTACTTTTATCTTTCTTGATATCAACAACAATTTTTGCAATCCCCTTTACAGTTCCAGGATTTGCAGGGATTCCTTTGATTTTTTTAATTTGATTCCCTATGATTTCTTTAGATAATTTTTTTATTTTATTAATGTTGTAGTCGCTTTTTATTTTTGACTTTATTGAAGTCAATAAAGAATTTTTTTTCCTCTTTTTAATCAGTTCTAAACTCAAAATTAATTCATTATTTTTTAAGGAATCTTCAATTTCTTTTCTTTCTAGATATATAACATCTTTGATATCTATATTTAATCTTGATGCTATTTCAAAATACAGTTTTCTAGCATGATAATAACATCTTTGCCTTACGTCATTTCTATAATCTCTGTAGAAGACTACTTTATTGCATGCTTCAATCAATTTTGTCATCTCTTTGTCTGAACTGAAATATTTAAGTACTCTTTCATATTCATTGACATTTTTATCAAAATTTGTGTGTATCTTTATGATTTTCTCAACAGGGTTTTTTACTTTTTTTATTTCATTGATAAAATAATCATTTGTCAAAGGACTCTCATCCATGTTTAATATTGGGAAATGAGCATACTTCTCAGCAAGATTGTTATGGTTTCCTGATAATGCAGAATAAAGCAAATCAAGTCTTTGTTTTATCATATCTGTTTTTTTTGTTTTGGTTAATATTGCCTTCATAAATTTTTTTTCTTTCAATTTATTTTTAAGCTCATCCGTTAATGGTTCATCTAATATAAATATGAGCCATGCAGTAGACATCCATTCATCTTCATTTCTAAGAAATTCTTTCCAATTCTTGATTAACATTTCATTACTAATATTTTTGAAATCTTTTCTGGATAGTTTTTCACAATAAGCGAGGAATGATTTCATTATTCCTACTGCATCCTTTTCGTAAAGCTCAAAGAATGTTGAGGAATAAAGTTTTGAAATCAGCTTTTTCCTGCATTTGTCAAACTGCGCCTGATCAAGATAACCGTAAGCGACTTCATCCTTGAAAATGATTAGGTGATCTGGCAGCTCAATTGAATATCTTTTATGAAAATTTTTGGCTGAGTATAGCCAGTTCTCTGCAAGTCTTATTGAGAGTCTCTTTATTGAGATAGCTTTCCATGTATTCATTTTAATTCTTGGTAATTGATTGTTCTAATATCTGTAGCAAATCTCATTATTCCAGCTTCTTTAACTTCTGCTTCACCTAATTTTCCGTTTCTATCAATGTATATCAAGTGGTTACCATCAATCATTCCGCTTTGAAGTGCTGCCTCAAGCTCTTGTAGTTGGTCTGCTGTATGACTTACTACTCTGTTTTGGGTTTCTCCAATTATTCTTTTGAAATCTTCGCTAGTTTTTCCGTTTGATCCTGCTTCAAAAAATGCTGTAACTCTTTCAGTTATGTCTTGAGGCATCTCTCTTTTCACCCAAGGTCTTATATCATTGGAGTACACTGCTACTTGTTCTCTGTTATCAAGTATGTTTCTCATGCTGTCAAGTGCGTCCTGATAAAAGCAGTTGTCAAAATTATCTAGTGCTGGCTCTGTCCCATAGAAATGTGCTCTTTTGATTGCTTGTTTCTTTGCTTCACCAGTTAGTTCTCCTGTTAGGACTTTTTTGTAGTTGCCGCACACTTCTGCAATATATTTCTCTGCGTCTTTTAGGGTCATATCTTCTCTGCCAATAGACATTGTGTAGAAGTCAGATTCTATTTTTGGTTTTATAGCTTCTATGACTCCCAGACCTGCTTCCATTGAATTTATTATCACACCCCATAGATCAAACAGATGCATTGGTTTTTGTCCGCTTTTGATAATTATTTTATCTTGGTTTGGTTTCATTTTTTTACTCCAACTCTTGTTAATCCAGAGACTTGGATTTTTTTTAATTAAACAGTAGTAGTAACAACTCATATTTTAATATTAGTATACCACTACAGGTACTACTATTAGAAAAATTTAAATATAAGAAAAAACAAACAAATTATATGGATACATCACCTTTAAAAGAAGCAGGACTAACAAATGGTGAGGTAAGAGTCTACCTTGCGCTATTGGAAACAGGATCTACAACAATAGGACCTATACTCAAGAAATCAGGAATAACAAAATCAATAATATACAGGATTCTTGAAAAACTAATCAAGAAAGGACTAGTCTCTTATGTGATAAAAGACAAAACAAAGTATTTTCAAGCTGCACAACCAAATAAGATACTTGAATATGTTGATTTCAAGGAAAAAGAATTACAAATAAATAGAAATAAAATCCGGGAAATGATTCCGCAACTAATGATTAAACAGGAATTTGTTAAGAAAAGCGAAGCAAACATCTATGAAGGATTCAAAGGATTAATGACTGCTTATGAAAACAGATATCAAAAACTAAAAAGAAATGATGAAGTGGTGTTGTATGGACTTCCTCCAGAACAACCTGGTTTTTATCACGCTTACTGGAAGAAGAATCATATGAGACTATCAAAAGAGGGCATTAAGTGCAGAATGCTTTATCACCCTGACGTGACTGACGTCAATCTGAAAGACAGAAACAATTATAAAGGGTGCGAAGCCAGAAGAATGCCTTTCAAGGCAGAAAACCCTTCATGGATAATGATATATAAAGATGTAACCCTAATAGCAATACCGCAAGGAGAATTACCGTTTGCATTTGAAATAACAAGCCAGCAAATTGCAGAATCATTCAAAAATTACTTTGAATGGCTATGGAAACAAAGCAAAGAATTTAAACCTTGAAAGTTTCCCCCTAGTTTTTATTTTTCTTATCCTTCATCTCATGCACTGCATTCTCTAAATCAATCTCTACATCATGCAGTACTTCTTCAACTTCATCAACTTTTTTAGGCTCGAAAAGTCTTATAGAGTTAACTATGAATCTTAGAAGTAAATAAAACAATAATACAGCAGTCAAAGTAACTCCACAATTATAAAAAGATCTAACAGCCAAAATATCAGAATAAGTTAAAATAATGCTAATGTAAGCAACAAAGCTGATAGTGAATTTAGAACTAACGCGAAAGCTAATTTTTCTCTTTAAAACATGAAAAAAGTCAAGATACGCCAAAACCAATGAGAATGAAACCACTAATAAAGCGATTACAGTTCTTAAAACGTCATGAAACAACAACTTTTCAAAAGAAATTCTTCTCAACAAGTCAACACCAACAAACAACAAGAACAAAGAGTTATCAAGAGCACTCTCATACTCTAATTCTTCACGAATATAACGTGCAAAATAGAGCTCAATTATAATCCAGATTATTATTACAGGCGTTAAAATCCAGAACATCTCAGGATGAATAAAAGGTGCACCAACAAGGTCGAAGAATTTGTTAAAAATATCAGGCAGAAGACTATTCCATAAAAAACTACTCACCTCAAAAATCATAGAACTAAAACCATACTTATAAGTATAAAAAATTTACGGAAAAGAACTATCTAAATCATTTATAACTGCTTTGCCGCCAATATTATCAACGACTAACTTCAGTTGAGGATTGCTAGTTACAGGATCATCCTCTAAAAACTTCTTTGCATCACCACCAAAATTTTCATTAGAAACACCTGTAATCAAAGTAATCACTGCAAGAACAATAAAAACTAATGTTAATATCAAACGCAACTTTTGATCCATACAAAAGTACTATTGGAAATGATATTATTTAAAATTTTCTATACAATAGCTTTTTAAAACAACAGCGATTCTTCAGACGCATGGGAACAAGACTAATCGGTTTTAACAAGAATCCAAATATTGGATTGTATGTGTTTGCTACAGATAAATACTTGTTAGTCGGAAAAGAGATAAACCAGAAATCAGTTGAAGAACTAGAAGAACTATTCAAAGTACCTGTTCACAAGATAAATATAGCAGGCACATCATTATTAGGCGTGTTTATATCAGGAACTGAAGAATTACTGCTAATACCAAGCATAACGCTTGAAAGTGAAAAGAAAGAACTGGAAAAACTAGGCCTAAATTATAAAGTGTTTGAAACAGACCTTACCTGCCTAGGAAATAATATTATTATGAATGAAAATGGTGTATTAGTGAATCCGGACTTCTCAAATCAAGAGATAAAAACCTTAAAAAATATATTTGATTTGCCAGTAAAAAAAATAAGCATTGCAAATACAGAAACACCTGGTGCATGCATAGTTATAAGAAATAAAAAAGCATTGATACACCGAGATGCTGCAACTGCTGAAATAAAAGAAATAGAGAAGATTTTAAAAGTAAAAACCATTCCAAGCACTATAAATATGGGTGTACCATACATGAAATCTGGTATAATCTGCAATGATCAAGGATTAGCGATAGGTGAACTATCAGGACCTGCAGAAATCATGAATGCTGAAGAAGGATTAGGATTTATAGATGGATAAGAATGAAAATAATATGTGGAACCTCAAATCCTGAACTGTGCAAAGAAATAGTTAAATTTCTGAAAATAAAACCTGCCGACATATTAATAAAAACATTTGCAGACAAAGAGATATATGTGCGAATAAAAGAAGACGTGAGAGGAAAAGACGTGTTCATAGTGCAGTCAACCAATTCAAACGATAACATATTAGAATTATTAATTATGATAGATGCTGCGAAAAGAGCATCTGCAAGTAGAATAACTGCAGTTATACCCTACTACGGATATGCAAGGCAGGACAGGAAAGCAGAGCCAAGAGAACCAATAACTGCAAAACTAATTGCAAACCTTATAACAATTGCAGGTGCAAACAGAGTATTAACTGTTGACTTACACGCACCGCAGATACAAGGATTCTTTGACATACCACTAGATGATGTGTGGGCTTTTCCAATATTCGTCAAATACTTCAAAAAAGAGAATTTAGACAATTTAGTTGTTGTCTCACCAGATGCAGGCGGAGTTAAAAGAGCATTACACCTGACAAAAAGATTGGATGCAGATGTTGCTATGATACACAAGAAGAGAAGCGAACACAACAAAATTGATGAGATGACAATAGTTGGAGATGTAGAAAACAAGAACGTGATAATCTACGATGACATGATAGACACAGCAGGCACTATTTGCAAAGCAGCAGAATACATCAAAGAATTAGGTGCAAAAAAAGTGTTTTTATGCGCAACACACGCATTATTTTCAGGAGAAGCAATAAACAAACTAAAAGAATGTAAAGCAGATAAAGTAGTAGTTACAAACACCTTACCCTCAATAAAAAATGAGAAGATAGAAGTGATAGACTTAAGCTACTTAATAGCAACTGCAATCAGAAATATACACGAGAACAGGTCAGTCAGCACATTAGATAAACAATTATTAGAACAACCAAATAGTGAATGAAAATGAACAAAGAAAAAGTATTAGAATACCAAATGATAGAACAACAATTCCAGCAACTAAATGCGAATCTGGAAAACATAGAACAAAACATACAGGAAATAAAATCAATAATCAAAGTTCTAGAAGACTTCAAAAAACTTAAAAAAGGAGAAAAACTGTTAGTGCCTTTAGCAAATGGAATATTTGCAGAAGCAACACTTGACAACTCTGAAAAATTAAAAGTAAACGTCGGAAGTAACATAGTGGTTGACAAAAACCCTGACTCTGCAAAGAAAATGATGGAAGAACAAATAGTAGAACTGGAAAAATACAAAGAAGAAACCATGCATTACTACGACCAACTATACTTAAAATTACAATCAATACAGCAAGAAATGATGGTTGCAGAACAGGAAGAGAAGAAATAGAAAGTTTCTATTTAAACATTCACACATACACAGCAACTTTTATAAACACTTATATTTTCTATTCAATCATGTTTAAGTTCCTAAAAGACAAGTTGAAAGGAGTTGTTGACTCTTTAAAGAAAGGCGTGGAGAAAGAAGTCGAACAGGAAGTTGTCGAAGTAGAAAAGAAACCAAAAGAGAAACCAAAGAAAGAGTTAAAGAAAGCAACTGAGAAAAAACTAAAGAAAGAAGTTAAAAAAGACGTTGAAAAAAAAGAAAAAAAAGAAGAAACTAAAGGCGTTAAGATAACTTATTTTGTTCATGGTACAACAACTGATAATGAAGAAGGTTTGGCAACTGGTCAGGCTGATGGAGAGCTTTCTGAACTTGGGATAAGACAAGCCAAGGAACTTCCAGAACAAACCAAGTATAAATTTTTTGATGTCATGTTTTCATCCGATTTAAAGAGAGCAGTTGTTTCTGCAGAAGAATTTAAAGATGTTTGTCCTTTAAAAAAAGACAAAAGACTTAGAGAATCTGACTACGGAGAATTTACACAAAAAAAGGATGATTGGAATTCAATGGATTATATTGAAGAGCCATTTCCAAAAGGTGAAAGTTACAGAGAGGTTGAGAAACGAATTGCAGAATTCTTAAATTATATTTACAAAAATTATTATGGAAAACACATTGCTATAATAGCTCATAAAGCACCACAGTTAGCTATTGAAGTTCTTCTTTTAGGTAAATCATGGGAGCAAGCTATTGAAGATGATTGGCGTCCAAAAAAAGAATGGCAACCTGGATGGGATTATTTCATGAAAGAAGAGGTTGTTGTTCCAGAAATCAAGAAAAAAGGTTTTTTCAAAAAAATATTCTCCAAGAAAGAAGAAGTCGAAGTTGTAGAACATCAAGTAGAAGAAAAGACTCCAGAAGTTGTTGAGAAAGCAGAAGAAGTAAAAGCGCCTGAAGAAGAAAATGGTTTCTTCAAAAAACTAACTGAAACAGTTACAAAGTTCAACCTTTCAGAGAATAAGTTTGATGACTTATTTTGGGAATTAGAGGTTATATTGCTTGAGAACAATTTTGCTGTAGAGGTTATTGAAAAAATAAAGAATGATTTGAAAGAAGAACTTACCACTGGCAAGGTTTCCAGGAAAGGTGTTGAAGAAGTTATAAAAGATACTCTGAAAAAATCAATTAAAGAAGTTCTTGATGTTGAAAGTTTTGATTTAGTGAAAAAAGCTAAGGGAAAAAAACCTTTTATCATGGCTTTTATAGGTGTTAATGGTTCTGGCAAGACAACTAACATGGCTAAAGTAGCTCATTTATTGCAGAAGAATGGCTTGAGTGTTGTTTTCGCAGCTTCAGACACTTTCAGAGCGGCAGCCATACAGCAATTAGAGGAACACGCTAATAACCTAAAGATTAAGATGATTAAGCATGATTACAATGCAGATTCTGCAGCAGTTGCTTTTGACGCTATAGAACACGCGAAAGCCAAAGGCATTGATGTAGTGATGATAGACACTGCAGGCAGACTTCACAGCAACACAAACCTGATGCAGGAATTAAAGAAACTGATAAGAGTTAATAATCCTGACTTAAAAATATTTGTTGGCGAGAGCATAACAGGTAATGATTGCATAGAGCAGGCAAAAGTATATAATGAGGAAGTTGGCATTGACGCTATAATACTTTCAAAAGCAGATGTTGACGAGAAAGGAGGCGCTGCAATTAGTGTTTCATACATTACGAAAAAACCCATAATTTACATTGGAACAGGCCAGACATACAACGACTTGAAAAAGTTTGATAAAGAGTTGGTTTTAGAAAGTCTAGGATTGTAAGATGAATATTAAAGAGTTGAACATAAGAAAGGAAAACGAAAAAGGTAAAATTTATGATGCTGACAAATTCATGATTATCTTTAGGAATAAGCAAAGTGTCAGTGCAGACCATGTTCATGAAAAACCTGAAACATTGTTCTTGATTCAAGGCGAGATTGAAGTTACTGTTGGTGATGAAACAAAGGTTTTCAACAAACCTGCAAAGATTGATATTAATCCAAACACATATCATAAAATCATTGCTTTGACAGACGCGATATTCTTGGAAGAGAAGAAAGAATAGCATTATTGTTTAGAAAGAGAGAAACTTTATTCTTTGGACGTTTTTATTTCCTACAGTTAATATTTATTAAAAGAGAAGTCTATCTTCTTAAAACCTTAAAAGCATTATTAAAATCTTCAAAAACATCTTCCACACTCTCGAATCCCACAGCATAACGGATTAAATTTTCAGTTATTCCTCTTTTTTCCGCATTTTCTCTGTCTTTATAAAAAGTTAAAACAGCATGTTGTTCTATAAGACTTTGTGGCCCACCAAAATTAGTTGCAATATAAGGAAGTCTTAATGAATCTACAAAACTACTTGTTTCCTTTTCATTTGCTCTCAATCTAAATGTAATAACTCCTCCAAAACCAGCCATATATTTTTTTGCAAGTTCATAATCTGGATGAGAATTAAGTCCAGGATACCAAACGCTTTCAACTTCTTGGTGTCTTTCTAGCCACTCAGCAATCATCTGAGCGTTTTCATTATGTACTTTCATTCTAATTGGCAATGTTTGTATGCTTCTTAGTAATAAGAAAGAAGTATGTGGATCAATTATTCCACCTAAAACATCTCTAGATTGTTGAATTATTTCAAGATATTCCTGTTTTCCAGCTACAACACCAGCAAATAAATCATGATGTCCACCTAAATATTTTGTCGCACTATGAAGAATAATATCTGCACCATAATCAACAGGTCTAATATTTATAGGGGTTGCAAATGTAGAATCAACAATAAAAGTTAAACCTCTTTTTTGTGTTACTTCAGCTATTTTTTCTAAATCAATCACTCTCAAAAATGGATTTGTAGGTAACTCGGAAAAAAATAAAACCGTATTATTCTTAACATAATTTTCAAGATTTCTTAAATTATCAATATTAACCTCAGTTGACTCTATCCCTAAATTAGGTAGAAAATCAGTAAAGAATTTCTTAGTATTTCTATAACAATCATTCGTAAATAAAATATGCTGCCCTTTTTTTACCAAAGCAAGAATGGCAGTTGTGACTGCTGCCATTCCAGAAGAAAAAAGCAGTGATCTATCGGTTGTTTCTAAATCAGCGATTTTTCTTTCAACTGCATGTTGTGTAGGACAACCATATCTTCCATATTTTATTCCACTTAATCTACCCTCATAAAAATCTATTATTTGCTGAGTATCTTCAAAATAATAAGCTGCAGTCTGCTCAATGGGAGTTACAACAGATCTATGTTGTTGTCTTTCTTTTCTTTCTCCACTATGAACTGCTTTTGTTTCAATATTCATATTTTCACTTCAATATTTTTGTGTGGATTCCACATTCTCCCCCGCACTTGTTTGTATCTTTCCATCTGCCAGATCTTTCAGGTTCAGAATCTGAAACTATAACAGTACAAGGTTCACAACCAAGACTTCTATAGTCATTTTTATACCATGAATGGACTGGAATGCTATTAAATGCAATATATTTCCATATATCAAGTTCTGTCCATGTAAGAATCGGATTGATTTTAACTAAATCTCCTTTATACTCAACTTCTTGATAGTCTTGTCTTGTAGGTCCTTCTGTATTTCTAAGTCCGCAAATCCAAGCATCTAAGTATTTGACTGCTTCTCTTGTTGGTCTAACTTTGAAATAATCACAACATTTTTCTGGATTAGTTGCCCACAATTTTTGATTTTCTGCTCCAATATCATCCTCTTGAAAGTATTCTGTTAAATTAATATTCCAAAGTTGCGTCAAATAATCTTTATACTCAAAAGTCTCTTTCGGCTTAAATGGAGTCATAACTGTAAAAACAGGAATGTTTGGTTTAATAGATAATGCTAAATGCAAAATAACAACGCTATCTTTTCCAAATGAACAAGCTACTGCAATCTTCTCGTATTTTGCTAATGATTCTTTAATTAATTCTCTCGAGTGAATAATCTTTTCAATCATGTTTACCTCCAATTTCTGTTATGAATTTTTGATACTCTGGATGTCTTAAAATACAACGAGAATGAGTTGTTTTATGATAAAATTCATCTACCCTTTTGTTAGCAACACCAATATATTGTCTTAATCCGTCTTGTCTAATATTTCCAAGTAACCCTGCACTTTCCAAAGAATAAGCACATATCAAAATATCTCCGTTTGCACCAACACTTATTCCATTTCTCATATAAGCACACCACGTATTATCTGAGGTTGTACCTAGTGGAATAGTGTCTAAATTTGAAACAACATCTGAAAACTGGGCATTTCCTATTGCTCTTCCTATGTTCATAGGTTTATTGCAAACAAAAGCAAAATCATCTTCGCAGAAATCCTGTATTTTGACTAATTCTCCTTTATTTTTATGAGAAACCACAGTATTAATTGCTACTCTTCTCAAACCATAGTTACCTATTTGTGAATAAGTGTCTTTAAACTGACTTCTTATTTTTTGAATATTATTGTAAATTCGTTTAAAGCTATCTTTGACACCTGTTAATTCTTCATATGTTTCTTTATTTAAAGAGTCTATATTGATAACTAAAGATGCTCCATTATCTCTTAAAAATTGAGTGGTATTAATATCCAACATGCTTCCATTAGTAAAAATATAAGGTGTTAATCCTTCAATATTTGCTTGATTTATTATTTTGAGAATATTTTCATCTAAA
>JAHJDK010000052.1 GCA_018812505.1 Nanobdellota archaeon
AATAAAATTATAACTAAACAATATTAAAAGTATCAAAAAACAGCCTATACTAAAATTAAGAATGTTCTTCAATTTTTTAGTTAATAAAACAAAAATAAAACAACCAAAAATTATTATAAAAGTTAAAGGAGAAGTTATTATTGCAAAACCACCAAGAATTCCTGCTAAAAAATAATATTTTTCTCCTCCTTCTTTACTCATCTTAAAAACAAGATAAAAACAAGCAAATGAAAAAAAAGTAGAAATTGCGTGATCATAAAACAAAGTCGCGTAATTAAAAGCAATAGTTCCTAAGCCATAGGCTATAGCAGCGATATATTTATGGCTTTTTTTATCTGTGAAGAAACCAGCAGTCTTATACACTAAAACGACTGTTAATGCAGAGAACAAAGCTGAAGTAAACATTATAACAAAAAATACCATGAAGTTATATGCTGGATTAGGATTTAAAGAATAAAAATTGTCATTAATGCTTGGAGTTCCAAAAATGTGTTTGAAAACAAAGTAGGGAGGAACTGCAATAAAAGATCCTCCTGGAAACTTCTCAGTATAATAATGACCATTATAATAAGCTCTATCGCCAGTGTTGTTAACATAAGAATCTATTTCAAATCTTCCTTCATCAACAATAGCTCTTGTTAAATCTAAACGAGAGTTTTCAACCCACCCATCAATTCGAGCAAAAGTTAGATAAATTATCCAAAAAGTAAAAAAAAGCTTGAAAAGAGATTTGTTAAAAAGAGGCATAGAGAATAAAACCTTATCGAATTATTAAAACTTTTCTAAAAAATTTTATATTTCTAACTATAGTTTTTCCGGCATCTTAAACAAAATATTATGTTATTTGTATGGTATGGTAGTCAAATTATTTGAATGTTTCTTTTCTGCAATTGCAATAAAAATCGAAACATTTAAATAGCATTGTTGCAATTATGCAACATATGTTGCGAAAAAGAAACGATTTTGAGATTATCGAACTCCTTAGAAAAGAACAATCACACATTAGGCAAATAGGAGCGGACTTAGGACTTATTCCATCAACAGTCATGAGAATTATGAAACAACTAGAAGAAGAAAACATTGTTGATTTTAAACAACAAGGAAAGAACAAAACATACTTTCTTAAAGAAACACCAGAAGCAAAAACATATCTTTTCATTACAGAACAGCACAAACTCCTAAAAACAATCCAACAACCAAAGCTTAGAAGAATAATAAAAGAATTACAGAATAAAACAAAAGGAGAACTAATAGTTCTTTTCGGAAGTCAAGCAAAAGGAACCGCAACAAAAAACAGCGACATAGATATTTACATTGAAACAACAGATAAAAAATTAAGAGAAAAAACCAGATTAATATCAGAAAAACTAAGTGTAAAAATAGGCAAACTAGATAAAGAAAACTTACTTACAAAAGAGATAATAAAGAAACACATCATTATTCAAAATATTGAAAGGTTCTATCAATTAATAAAGTGAAACAAATAAACTTTATTCAAAAACTAGTAAAAGAGGGAAAAAATCAAATTAGTTGAAGCAAGCAAAGAAGTTTCGAAATCGTATGCCCAAAAATCAAATAATTCATTTAAAGCAGCAAGAATATTATTGGCACAGAGTCTGCTGGAAGAGTCAACATCAATGGCATATTATGCAATGTTTCACAAAGTTATCGCATTATTCCGCTTAATTGGAATAAAATGTGAGAATCATGCTGCAACAATAATATTACTCAAAGAATTATTTGGAATACAAAATAAAGAAATTTCTTTTGCAAAACAAGAACGAGTAGATAAACAATACTACACAGAATTCAAAATAACAAAGAACGACGTTGAAGATATGATAAACAAAGCAGAAGAATTCATAGAAGAGTTAGATCTATTCACAGATAGATTAACAGAAGATAAAGTAAAACATTTCAAAGAAATTTTTGAAGAGACATATTTCTAGTCAAACTATTTGAGTCTTTTGTTTCTGCAGTTGAAAGAAGACTTTTAACAAAGAAAGTTTTTTGCCTAAGGTAAAAGAGAAGAAAAAGCTAGAATAATTTCAAAGCCAAACCAATTTCTCCAAATTCAAAGCCGTGCATCTCAAACTCCCTAAACGCTTCTTCACAATCATTTATAACTGATTACTTACGCAAACAATTCCCCAAGCAAATAAAGAGCCCGCTGTAGATTCATTAAAGAATTCGAAGTTTTTTGTTTCAAATGTTATGAAAGTGGTAAAAGAATCAAACTCAAGAGATTAAATATAACCTTCTCTAACGACTAAAAAGTTAAAAAATTAAACCTAGTATACTCTATATGTTTACATTAACAACTTGGGAAAAATTTCTAACAGAATATTTATTAAGAATAAAAAAAACTTTCAAAAAACAAAAAAGTATAAAAAGGATAAAGACATATGAAATATTAATGAAAAAAAGAAGTAAAAGCATAAAGAAGTATGTTGAAACATTCTTTGAAGAAGAGAAAAAAATCAAAGAAAATCAAAAAAAAGAAGAAAGCGAAGAAATAAGTTTAAAGACGTTAATTATAGTATTTGTGATTGGATTGGTGATAATTGGAGGATTATTTTTATATACAAAATCAAATGAGATTCCACAACCAGACGATAAGATTGTCAAAGTTTTTAATCCTGACTCTCTAGTTGATATCACAGAAGATACTGTAAATAAAGCACCACCGGATGAATCATCCAACACTTTAATAATTAATGATTTCGAAGATGATATTAATACAAGTACTAATAGAAAGCGAATATTGAGATATGAAGCCTTAAGTGGTCCGGGCGCCAACATGGAAATTGAAATAGTTCTTGATCCGAATGATGAATCCAATCACGCTTTAAAATTAAACTACACTCCTGCTTGTGAAGACTGGTGTGATGCAAATTCTGGATTTATTAGAAAAATAGTTATCAATGACTGGAAAGATTACAGATTTGTTAATTTCATGATTTATCCTCTATCAGGGAAAAAAGGTGCTCTAGAATTCAACATTATTGATAACGATGATAATCGATGGATGTATTATAATGATAAAATCCTACTTGAAACTGGTGGTTGGCAAAAAATTAAGATTCCAGTAAACTTTTTTACCAGAAATGAATGGACAGATAAAAAACAGATAAAAAAAGAAGATTTTAATGATGTAAAAGCATTTCAAATTGCATTATCACAACTTAATCCTCAAGAAGTGTTAATTGATAATATCTACTTGAGTAAAGAATAATAGATATCAAAATATTTTTTTGAACAGTTTTTAAATTGTCTTGCTCTTTTTCTTGCTTTGTTTGATAGTTCTAATCTAAGTTTATTGTCTGACAGAATTCTTTCAATCGCATTTGCTATATCAATAGAAGAACAAGAACTTACCAATAATCCACTATCACCAACAACTTCTGTTTGTCCCCCAACTCTCGTTGCAATTACAGGTTTTCCTAAAGTCATAGCTTCTAATAACACGAGATTAAAAGGCTCTTGCCAAGTCGAGACACATAAAACCATCCCTGCTTTTTGCACATATTCAAAGTATTGCTCTTGCTTTAAGAATCCTAGTATTTCGACATGATTTTTTAACCCATAGTAATTTATGTGTTTCTTAAGGATATCTGAACGTGTATTGCCCAAAAATACCATTTTCAAACAAGGATTTTTTTTTATCAATCTTTTCAACGCCATCAAAGCATAAACAACACCTTTTTCTTCATCAGACCTTCCACCAAATAAAATCATATTTTTATTATAAACACCATCTATTTCAAAGGATGATAATTTCTTATTAGTATCCCAATATATCCTCTTAGTTTTGAGAACTTCAGAATATCTTTTTTTTACATAATCAGAAGCAACAACGCATTTAACTCCTTTTAAGAGTTCATAAAATTTCTTGTAATCTTGAAATATTACTTTCTTGTGTAAGACACAATTATCACAATTATTAATGTTCTCACAAGTTCTACCATTCTTATTCAATAATAAAGTATTTGGACAAATTCCTGCATAATCATGAAAAGTCCATACAATAGGAATGCCTTTCTTTTTTGCAACTTCTACCGGTGCCAGACCCATACTTGTTAAAATATTGTGAATATGCACTATATCTGGCTTTATTCTCCGAAATATTTTGCTACATTTTCTTTTCTTAAGAAATTTACTTGTTAGAAAATTCCCAATTTCCCTTATTGTGAATAAATATGTTTTATGACCTTCTGCTTCCTGATCTTTTCTTAACATATCTATTGCAGTTTCCGCACCTGCATGTTCTTTGAAATCGTTAAAGTGAATTATTTTCATATTATTATTTTATACCTGTTATATAACTAAAGATTTTTTTGAAAGTGAACACAAAACCATAATTATTATAATAATAATTTGCTATTCTTAGATAATCAAAGAAAATATTCTTTTCTTGTAGAATTTGCTCAACAAAATATCTTTTTGGTCTGTATCGAATATGAGTTTTGAGGATTTTATTTCTATAGAACACCAGTTGTTCTTCTGTGAGGTGTTGTGTTTTCACAACAGGAATATGAGTGTTCCATTTGCTTTTATCATTTTCTAAAATCAGATTTTCTTTCTCACAAAGATCCAAGTATTCTCCAGGATAAGGTGTTGAATATGTTACTTGAACATAATTAGGTTTTGTTTCTTTCACAAGTTGAATTGTTTTCTTCAAATCATTTTCTGTTTCTGTATAGTTACCAACAATTAAAAACATCCAAGCTTTGATTCCTGCCTGTTTACATAATCTAATAGCTCTTTTTATTTGCTCAACAGATGTTCCTTTTCTTATTGCTTTTAACACATTATCAGAACCCGATTCACAACCCCACATAATACATTTGAATCCTGCTCTTTTCATCAGCTTCAATAAGTTAAGATTTATCGTGTCGGAACATCTTCCTTGACATTTAAAGATGAGATCATCCAACTTATTTTTCACTATAAGTTTACAAACTTGTTCTAACCATGCTGATTGTTTTTCTCCAAGACCTATTAATTCATCATCATAAACAAATAATTCTTTGATACCAATTCTCTTTAATTCTTTTAACTCTTCAATAATGTTCGTTGGACTCCTAAAAATAGTTTTTTGACCTTTATAAACAGCATGAGAGCAAAAAAGACAATTAAAAGGACAACCCCTGCTCCACATCATTACTGTTTGATTATTTGTGAAGCGAGGCGCATTACCTACATACGAGAAAATACTTGGTTCTAATATATCTCTAGATGGAAATACTTTATCATCAAGATCTATTCTTTTTTTGCCTTCAATAATTTTCGGGTGTTTTTTAGGATTCTCAAGCAGTTTACTGAACGATATCTCTCCTTCCCCAACAATTGCATAATCAGCTTTTGTCTCTTTTAAACTTTCTTTTGGCTTTACAGTTACATGTACACCACCAATCACGAGAATTGTTTTTTTGAGGTGTTGCTTAATTATATGACATGTTTTTACCATGTTATTATAGCTGAGAGTTGTACAAGTTATACCAATAACATCAGGATTTTCTTTTATTAATCGATTCTTTACTTGATTAGAATCATATTTCAAAGCATCAAGATCAAGAATCCAAACATCATGTTTGTCTCTTAATGAAGAAGCCAAGTATAATAAATTTAATGGGGGATTTGGAGGAAAATCTTCCTTATTTGATAGTGAGTTTAACAATAGAATTTTCATTTTAATCCAATAATTTTTTTTGCAAATTTCTTTATTGATACCAATCTTTCCCATGCAACAGCTTTTTTTATATCTCTTATGTCTTTTTTCAAATCCAAAATTATACTTTCTCTTTCTTTAATTTTATTAGTCGCAGCCAATCTTAATTCAAGTAAGTTTAATATGATTAAATTACTATCATGAATCTTTTGTTTTAGTTTTGAGAGTATCAAAGGCAAATCTATAACTAACTGTTCTTGTGGTTGTTTCCAGAAGAAGTCTGATTTAAAAAGAAAATTAAAAAATTCTTTTGGATAATGTTTTGCAAGTAAAATCAATCGATTTCTTTGAGAATAATATCTTACCATTTTTAAAGTGCTTGTTCCTCTAAATTTATGGAAGACCATACTTAATGGTGCATACATTATTTTCCATCCTCTTTGTTTACATCTTATACAGAAATCAACATCTTCACAATACATAAAAAAGTCTTCATCAAAGACTCCAATTTCTTTAAAACAGTTCTTGTTAATAAGCATTGACGCTCCACAAACGCCTTCTACTTCTTCAGAAGTAAAGTTAACAGATTTATCATTCTTCTTAAAATCTCTATCTACCCATTCAAAATTTTTAGTTCTAACGTGACCAGTACTTTGAAGCATTCCATTCTCAAATAGAATTTTACTTCCGACTATTCCAACCCTTGGATTTTCTTCAGCAATAACTACTAATTCTTTCAACCAATTAACAGTTACAAATGCATCATTATTCACTAATACAACATATTTTGCTTTAGAATACTTAATTCCAACGTTAAGTCCTTTACAAAA
>JAHJDK010000053.1 GCA_018812505.1 Nanobdellota archaeon
AAAGGTGAAGATGTTAAAAGAGCGTACTCTATTGCCTCGCCGCCGCCACATGATATGAAGCATGCAGAGTATATAGAGTTAATAATCAAACATGTTCTTGGAGGCAAGATGACAGAATACCTTTTCTCGCTAAAAGAAGGGGTTGTTATTGATTTAGCAGGACCATTAGGAAAGTTTGTGTTGAAAGAGCCTATACAAGAAGGGGATATATTCATGGCAACAGGCAGCGGCATAGCGCCGTTCATGTCAATGCTGAGAAAAGTGTTTCGAGACCATAATCCAAAAGAATTCTACTTATTTTACGGTGTTAGAAACGAGAGTGAATTGATATATGAAGAAGAGCTTATAGAATGGGATAAGGAACATGAGAATTTCAAACTTATAATTTGCTTGAGTGAGCCGCAAACAGGCTGGAAAGGAGATGTTGGGTATGTGCAGGACAAATTAAGTGATTACATAGATGATTTTGAAAACAAACAAGCTTATCTTTGTGGATTGCCAATGATGGTGGAGCAATCAAGGGATAAACTCATAGAACTCGGAGTAAAATCTGACAGTATATACAGGGAGATATATTAACATAGACTTCTTTAAGCCCAATCCTTAACAGCTTCTTTTGCTTTTCGCTGCCAGGAATCAATGATTTTTTCAACACGACTCTTTATTTCATCCTTGTTCTTTATAGAGTAGAAAAACTGATACCCTCCATTGTCAAGATTAACTTGTCTTCTAAGAACTAATTCACGAACGACAAGGTTTTGAATTGCTTTCTGAACACCGCTTCTTTCAAGCTTTAACTTTTTAGCTATATCTGATATTGATAACGCAGAATCAGAGTTCATCAAAAAATTAAATATTGTATAATCAGTTTTTTTCAAATCAAAGCTGCATTTTATAATATCTTTCAATTGGATTTCTTTACAAGCAAAGCTAATCATTCAAAAACACCTGCAATCTTTTCATGACAGTTAATGCAGCAACCATTTAATAAGTTTTTCTGTAAAACATTAAATCCTATTCTTTCAATCAGTAATTGTTTACAATTAGGACAATAACTATTCTCATACTGATAAGTTAATATGTTGCCGATGAAAACATTATCCAAACCAACGCCTTTAGCAATGTCAAAAGCATTAACCAATGTAGTAATTGGAGTTGGTGGCAGATTCCTCAACTCAAAATCAGGATGAAAAGCAGATAAGTGTAGAGTAACATCCTTTCCAAGATTGTCTTTAATCCAAAGAGCCAGATTTTTGATTTCGTCAAGGTTGTCATTCATGCCAGGAATTATGAGTGTTGTTATCTCCAACCAAACATTATTTTCTTTAAGAACCTTCAACGTTTCAAGCACAGGCTCCAGCTGAGAAGACGTGTTGTTAGTGTAAAAATCCTTGTTGAAAGATTTTAAATCGATATTTGCACCGTCGATAAATTTGCAGAGGTTTTTTAATGGTTCGGGGTTTATGAATCCATTGGAGACAATAACATTTTTTAATCCTTCTTTTCGAGCCAGCTTAGCAGTTTCAAGCATGAACTCATAAAAAATGGTTGGCTCGTTATAAGTGTACGCAATAACTTTGCACTGATTCTTCTTCGCAGAATCCACAATTTCTTCAGGACTTATGTTTCTCTCAAAAACTTGACCTGGAGCTGCTTGGGAAGTTGACCAGTTCTGACAATGTTTGCAATGCAAGTTACAACCAACAGTTCCAAAACTTAAAGTATTAGAACCTGGCAGGAAATGAAATAAAGGTTTTTTTTCTACAGGATAAACAGCTAATCCGCCGGCAACCCTGCCAAAAACCAATGAATAAAGTTTGCCATCAACATTTTTTCGAACCTTGCAGAAACCTGACTGTTCTTGTTTTATAACACAATTTCTAGGGCATAGTTTACACTTAACAATTCCATCTTTCAAAGACTCATAATACATTGCTTCGTACATAAAAAGAACTAATCATTGAAAGTTTTAAAATGTTTACTTTCGTTCATAACGATTATTATCTCTCTTATAGAGCTTGTCCATAACTTTATTAAACTCTTTATCAAGATCGATGTTTCTCGAGTTTGCAAAGCAAGCAAGAGTAAAAATTATGTCACCAATCTCACTGCCTAATTCTTTAACAATCTCTGTTTTTTTGGGTTTTTTAGAGCCAAAATTATGGTTGA
>JAHJDK010000054.1 GCA_018812505.1 Nanobdellota archaeon
GCCATACTAATTTTATTTCTCTACCATAGAATTCAAGATTAGGAGAATCCCATAAAACTCTACCTTCATGAACTAATAAATTTTGGCATTTTCGAATCATTTTTTTTATAATTTTTTCATTTTGAGTATATGAAAAACCTGCATGAAGGCTTATGATTCCATCGAAAGAATTTGGATTGTACTGAAATGTTAAAAAATCTGACACATATGATTCTGCTAGACCTTTTTTTCTTGCTTGAGTTATCATTCCTTGAGATATATCAACTCCTACAACAGTATAACCTAATTCTTGTAAAGGTAAGGTAATTCTTCCAGTTCCACAACCAACATCTAAAATTCTACAGGGGTTCGAAAATGTTTGTAAAACTAGATTTAATTCATCTTCAAGAGTTGATTCTCCTGTTTCCATCCATTTATCATATGTTGAACTCATCTTATCATAAAATGAGTTTACATTTTCTACCATTATTGCACCTATAAAATTTGATCAAGTTTTTCAATACATTCATCCAATGTTTTATATCGAACATAATCAACCCTTCCTATTTTATCAAGCCCTAAGACAAGATTGCTATAATTTTTGCCTTCTTCTAGCAACATCACTATTCTCGTATCTAATGCAGATGCCCAACCTAATTCAATGTGTACTCCTCCAGAAGGAGGATTTCCAGGAATAGAAACAAAAACATCTGACTCTTTAATCTTTTCATAATCTAAAGGAGTACATACTTCGGGAGGCATCCAAGCAGCTCCCCAATCTTCTCTCACATGAGAGTTTTCTACCACATAACCTTTATGCTCAAGATAGTTGATTAATCTTGTGAGGATAATCTGTTTATCATCATATAATCTACCAGTTTCTGGATTTACATAATCTGCAAATGGTGCGCCTAAAAAAGCTTTTTTCTTATACATTATTTTTCCTCCTATTGTGTAATGTTGTTCCCAAAGCATTTAAAACCCATAAACCCCACCAAAACGAATCATAGGTTAAGTAATGATAAACGCCTGGAACAACCAATCTAACAGCATCTTTTTCGTGTTCATTAGTGATATTTGAGCCAATCAAACCAGCATTAATTCCTTCTTGAAATGATTTGACATCTTGATGATCTGAATTTAAATTAGTTGACACATTGTCTCTAAAACCATTACTGATTTGACGACCCCATTGAACATAAGCATCTTTAAATGTTGTTTTTGAAGGTTTTACATTAGCTAGACCTTCGCTTAGTGCAAGACCCCATAACACAGAAGAATCAGAATAATTGCTTAAATCCAATTCAAAAGCTTTGGTTCCCATTGCTATAATTCCATGACTTAGTGCAGCACCACTTCTAACAATCATAGAATCATCCTTTATTCCATCTGTCATTATCCCAAGAATTTCATCAGAGGGATTTTGATAATTACATAAAGCTAGACCAAAAAAAGCACTTTCTCTAACATAAGAATGATTGTCATTCTTTATTCTTTCTTCAAGTAATTCATTTACTGAATGTTCAGAAGTTCCTAAGTAAGATAATCCAAGACCTAAGCAAGCCATATCTCTAAAAAAACTATTTTCATCTCCACTCAAATTTAACAATTTCTTATATTCATCAAAACCCTCTTTTGTGCCAGCAAAAGCAGTACTTATATACCAACAACTACAAACTTTAACATAAGGACTATCTTCTGTTTTTAATAAGTCAATGAATCTTAAAAAATGTTCAGGATTCCCATTTGATAAAAAAGAATATGCTAAACCTGAAGCACTTCTAATTTTCCACTCTTTATCATGCAAATGTGTATCTAATACTTGACAAAAAGATTGATTTGGATTTTCTATATTTGCAAGTCCAAAACCAATTAAAGCGGTTTTTCTTACTTCAAGTTTTGAATCATAAAATCCTCGCTGAAGAACTTCATTAATACTTTCTGAACTTTGAAAAAATCCTGCAAATGATAGTCCAATATAAGCAGATCTTCTAATAAAAGGATTTTTATTTTGTGTGTATTCTACTAACTGGTCCATTGAAAGTTCTCTATCTGTGTGAAAACCTAAACCTATTAATTTCCCAGCTAAGGTTTCTATTGGTTCATCCCCTAAAATGTAGATTTTTGTTTTTCTAGTTCCTATATTCGATAATCCATAACTCATCAATCTAGCATTTTCCACATAAAAATGTTGGTCAGTCATTTCTTATCACCTAAATGTGATGGAAACTGAAATGATCCATCATATCTATCAGTGATAACAATAGGACAAATTCTTATATGTTCAGAGGAATCAGGTAAAGGATTATCTCTAATAAAATTACATCTATCTGGTGTCATTCTAATTGGTGTTAACCTATCACTTCCCTGTACTTTATCCACCAATAAGCAGCAGGGATAAGCCATTCCATTTACATCAATAAACAAATCTTTACCTGTAAGACATGGTTGCTGTTTTGCTAATTCAGAATCCTTTTTTGCAAATGCTTGCTCAAAATAAGTTTTAATTCCATAAGATTGTGTTGTTGAAATTGCTCTGTCTAATAAAGAAAACCAATCATCAGGATTGTACATATTTACTTTTCCATCTCCTAAATCGGTTGGGTAGAGCAATAATAAAGATTTGGCAAAACCCATATCCTGACAAATATTATCTAATGATGCCACAGACTGCTCAGTTAATACGTGATGAAGATTAACATCAATACCTTCATGGTTTGCTTGATGTAAGTTTCCCGAAATTTTTTTATTTGGCTTATTATAGGTAACAAATAGTTCTGCATTAGCTTCACTTATTGTTGGCAAATAATCATCATTTAATAAAATCCCATTTGAGAGTAGATGAATATGGTTGCCTCTTTGTGATATAAAACTAAGAATCTCCTTTATATCTGGATGTACCAAGGGTTCTCCACCAGTTAGAGTAACTGTTTTCAAATTCAAAGATTCTAAAATCTTTTTGATTGTATCAACAGAAAGATCTTCACCAGTAAGGTCAAGATAACAATAATCACAACCCTTATTACATTTTCTTGTAATGTTAAATGCTACATCCATTTTATTTTTCCTTATTATAGTTCCAGCATAATGTATCAGGTCCAAATATATTCCCAGTTGTTGCATATGCTACTGCTCTACAACCACAACATATGCTAACTTCATCGCAGGACTTACATGAACCAGTTATTCTTGATTTATAATTCTTTAATTGTATAGCCAATTCTGAATTATTCCAAATATGAGTTAAGCTTTGTTCTTTAACATTCCCCATACTTACAGATATTCCACCACAAGGGTAAACACTTCCATCGACTTCAATATGTACGCTTGACCCCATACGATTGCATCCTTCATTATTCACAAAAGGAATTCTATGATAAATACCTTCAATCTTACCAATCTCATCCAATAAATATCTTAATTCTGACGGTTTAACTATCCACTCCAATTTACATTTTTCTCCTGGTATCGCTCTATCAAGAATTGGCTGAATATTTTGTTCTTTTGCCCATTTCCATGTGTCAATATATGTAGAAAAATTCTGCTTTAAGGTTTTCATTAGTATATTTAATGGCAATTCTGAAGAATTAGCATAACCTACA
>JAHJDK010000055.1 GCA_018812505.1 Nanobdellota archaeon
GGAACAACAATAATATTATCTTCCCATTTCTTGAATAACGTTGATCATATTTGTGATAAAATAGCAATACTAGATGATGGATTCGTGATAGAAGTTGGAACTCCAAGAGAGCTCAAGGACTTGTATTCCCAGAATGAAGAAATAGTGATTCAAACATTCCCTGCTAACTATGATCAGATGATTTTTTACTTGAAAAGCTCTAGTGTTGAAATCACCAACATGATTGTTCGTGATAAATCTTTAGTTATATACACTAAAGAACCCTCAAAAGTATTGCAGATTGTACTAAAGGTGCTGCATCTGCTAAATGAAACATTACTAGAGTTAGAGGTTAACAAACCTTCTCTCAACGAAATTTTTGAATCTGTAACCACTAAAAAAATTAATCGTAAAACACCTGATGAATTAGTTAAGTACGTTGAGAACTCAGTTGAAAAATACAAACAGTCTCAACTTAGAGAGAGATTATTGAAAGCATATCCTAAAGAAGTGATTGATAAGGTGTTGGGCAAACAATGAAACATTTAGTATCTTTATGGGAGATGATTTGGAAGCATTTCAGAATAATTATAAGATCAAAAATAACTCTTTTAACAATCTTCATGGGTCCCTTACTAATAATTTTCATTATTGGTATGGCTTTCAACAATCAGTCATTACACAGCATTAACATTGGATTATTCGTTGATACTGGATTGAATGAGACAAACATTTCTCAGGAAATTGATAATCCTTCAGTAATGCAGATTTATGAATTGTTGAACAACAGCTTTTCAGTATCGCAAGTGGCTTCATTAGATGCATGTATTAAGGGCGTCAAACTAGGCGCCTATCATGCATGCATTGATATTCCTTTCAATCTTGATCCTGAAGAGGAATTTGCTGAGAATTATGTTCATATACATGTTGACTTGTCTCAGGTGAATCTTGCTTATTCTTTGTTGAATGAGATTTCAAACGCTGTTTCTGTTGAAACCACTCGTTTAAGTGTTTTATTCACTAAAAATCTTATTGATGAGCTTTTAAAATCTGAAAACACAGTTTCCAATAGCCTGGATTTGATGAGTGGTGCTAGTGAAGGCTTACAGGTTGTTTCTGATAATCTTGATGAAGCTAAGGGCAGTCTTGGAGATATAAATTTGGAAGTTGGTGATGGTTTTGAGGATTTGAACAGTTTACCTTCAACAGCTGATTCTATTGATTCTAAAATATCTGATTTGCAGTTGTTGTCAGAGTCTTTATCAGAGGATTATGATGACTTGCTTGATGAGATTGATGATTTACAGCGTGATTATAATAGACAATGTGCAAATTCAACAGATGATGAGGATTGTGAAGATTTATCTACTGAAATAGATTTTTTGCTGGATAAACAATTACTATATGAAGGTTATCTTGAATACACTGGCAACTCATCTGATGAATTATCTGATTTAATTGATGATATAAGAACTGTTGCTTACAGGGCTTCAGGCAATTATAATAGTTTAATCACTGATTTAGCACAGGCTGAAGCTTATAAGGATTCAACAATTACATTGATTGATGATAGTACTTATTCTTTGGAAATGATTGGTTTAGATATTTCAGATGTGGATTCTAAATTGTCAAACTTATTATCAGGTTATGCTGAGATTAAGCTTAAGGACTCTGATAAGATAGTTAATCCTTTAAACATATCTATTAAGACTGTCGCTGAAGAAGGAACTTATCTGGATTATTCTTTTCCTTTACTTATAATACTGGTTATTAGCTTTTTAGGAATACTTTTATCTTCTAATATTGTGATGATTGAGAAGAAGTCGTCTGCTTTTTTCAGGAATTACATTACTCCTGCTCATGATTTCATGTTTTTGGTGAGCGTTTATTTTGTAATGTTGTTAATCATGATTGTCGATGTTGTCATCGTTATGTTTGTAGCGTCCATATTCTTCAATTTCACCACTTCAATTTATAGTCTGCCTTCATTGCTGCCTGCTATCCTGCTTATCTCAACTGTTTTCATATTGATAGGTATGAGTATTGGTTTTATTTTCAAAGATGAGGAAGGCGCCACTATAACTAGCATTTTTTTAAGCACCATCCTGTTCTTGTTCTCTCCTATTGTTATTCCTTTAGAAAACATGTCTTTATTGCTTAGCAAGATTGCTTCTTTTAGTCCTTTAGTGTTGGGTATGGATATTCTAAAGAAAATAATAATTTTTGACGTTTCAATAACAGAGTCTGGCTGGTCTGTCCTATTCTTGTGCGTATATATAATATTACTATTGTTCGCGATTTTTTCAACTCACGAATTCCATAAGAAAAGAATTTAAACCATATAACTTTGCATGATTATATCTTTGTAAATCGTTATGTTATCCAGCACAAATGTTTCTACCAATGCTCCAATTATTAATATGAGCACAGCTATTAAAAACAGCCAAACATTATAATTAAAAACTTCTTTGAATCGTTTACTCTCAAACTTTTCCAACAAAACATCCTTAGAGATTACTCCTCCACTTATAGCTCCTGTTATGTAAGATAATATTTCCAGAAATGCATGAGGCAACACTATTGCAAGCACTATAGCAAGGTATAGGAATGGGTTTGCTTGGGAGTACAAAGCAGCGTTTCTAGCTGTCACTCCAAATATAGTTCCCCACATACTAGCATTCCATGTTATGAGAAATATAGCTCCATCTCCTGTCAATAATGATATTAAGAAGCAAGCCAGCAAAACCCACCAGTTATTCAGCAGTATCTCTATGAATAAAGGCGCTGTAAATGTTGCTCCACCGCTTGCACCTCTCATTTCTAGTTGTTCCCGAAACAGTTGATTTACCTGAAATGATGGTAGTACTAGTCCTGCTATCGCGTACACCAAGAATATTCCTAGTGTTATGTACAAGTATATCTTTATGAATCCTTTATTGTCTTTTAATAATTCTTTAAAGCTGAAACTTTTCTCCTTGTCTTCTATCCGTTCTTCGATTGAGAATAACTTGTATAACTCTGGAAGTATTAATAGTGATGTGAATGCTACAGCAACAAGCGCAGGATCTGATGGGAATAAGGTCTTGGCTATTATTATTGCTACGATTGAATAGCCTGCACCTAATAAGAAAGCGTACCATGCTTTTTTTTCAAGCCAATCCTCTGGAAACAGATGTTCTAATACCATTTAATTATACTTTCTGAGATTTAGAGTTTTTAAAACTTTCTTTATTCTGGCTAGTGAGAACTATTTATTTATATACAAGTCTTTTTAATCCTTGATTCAACACATTCAAGTTTCCATTCGACTTCTTCAGACCACTCTCTGCATTCTTCTTCATACCTTGTATTCCATGAGTTGCAGGTCATATCTGGTTTTCCTTCTTCATTTATTGGAAAACTATAACTCGTGCAATCATTGTATTCTATGAACTCGCTTTCAACACAGTCAGTTTTAATATCCTTAACCCATTCTTCATTTATACAGTAAGATTCTTCTTTACAGTTGATTTCAGGTATATTCACACTCTGACCACCTATATTGGTAACTGATTGGTGTACAGCATAAATAGACATTATAGCAATTATAGAAACAAACAGTATTATAGCTGCTTTGTGCGATTGGCCTCCAAAGAGCTCTTTTTTCTTCATAATACAATTCTATA
>JAHJDK010000056.1 GCA_018812505.1 Nanobdellota archaeon
ATAATCCGCTTTGTAGATACTTCCTTTTTTTTCACATAACATTGTTATTTCTAGTTCTTCTGATTCTATTAACTCTTGTATTGCTTTATATCCTGTATCATAACCCATAAATTCTCTTTCATTCTTCATTGCTTTTAATCCGTTATATCCTGATGGTAAATGACTTGCAGTTATCATCACTCCTGCGTCAAATCCTTTTTTCCATTTAAAATAGTAAAACATTGGGGTTGTTGCATGTCCACTATAAGTTACGTCTGCTCCTTGTTCGGTTATTCCTTTTATTAGAGCATCTGCTAATTCTTTTGATTCTCCTCTTGCATCTTGACATATTAGGAAGTGTTTTGCTTTTAGAAGTAGCACCATTGCTCGTCCTATTTTATATACTAGTTCTTTGTTTACTTCCTCAGGATATTTTCCTCTTACATCATAAGCTTTGAATACACCCATTTATAGAAATCCTCTCCAATTCATTTCTGCAATTTTGAATCTTTCTGGAGTTCCGGTATCGAACCATTGTCCGCTGAAGGGGTAGCCAAATAACTCTTCTCCTGTGGCTAATTTTGGAAAAACATCTGTTTCCATCATTGCAAATCCTTCTGGAATATAGTCTATCACTTTTGGATCTAGTATGTATAATCCTGCATTTATCAGGTTTGATGGTGCGCTTTGTTTTGGTGGTTTTTCCACAAATGTCATGATTTTGTTTCCATTCAAAACTGCGACTCCATACATTGAAGGGTCTTGTACGCTTGTTAATGCTATTGTTGCACATCCTTTTGTTTCTTGATGGAATAAGAACATGTCATCTAGGTCTATGTCTTTTAGTTCGTCTGCGTTGCACATTATGAATGGTTCTTTCAATAGGTTTTTCGCAAGTCTTAATGGTCCGGCAGTTCCTAGTGCATTTTTCTCTTCAACATATGTTATGTTAACACCTAATTTTTTCCCATCTCCTAACTTTTTCTTTATCAAGTCTGCTTTATATCCTACTGCTAAAATAATGTCTTTTATCCCATATTTTTTGAATAGTTCTATATTGTATTGTATGATTGGTTTTCCTTTTATTTCCATTAATGGTTTTGGTAAGTCTTTTGATAATAATTTCAGTCTTTTGCCTTTGCCTCCTGCCAGTATAAATGCTTTTGTTGGTTTCTCAACTCCTACTGCTTGTCTTAGTAGCATTTCTACTGCATGACTTCGGTTTTTAACTCTGCCACCATCTATGCTTTTATCTATTCGTTCTAGAAGCCCTCTATCCAATGTTAGTGTAACTCTTTCTTTCATTTCGGCTTAGAAAAGTTTATTGTTTTTAAATTTTGTTATTTGTATGATGATGTATGATGACTGATGTGTAGTAATACTTTATATGAAAAAAGAAAATCTTTATAAATTAGTTAAACTTACTTGAACTAAGTCTAACTAATTAAAGGCTATAAAATGGTAAAAGCATTAATAGAAATAAACAACGAAACAAACAGAATACTAAACATCGTCAAGGCAAAACAAGGATTGAAAGATAAAAGCCACGTAATAGAATTCATAGTAAATAAATACCAGGAAGAAGACTTTGAAACAACAACACTAAAATACATAAACGATGGTGATAAATGGATGTTAGCAGAAGACATACCAGACATGGACTTCTACTTCTCACAAATCTGGTTAACCTGTTTTGTAAACGAATTTACACAACCAGGAGGCATAGCATATAAAAAATGTTTAGGAGTTTACAAAAGATATAATTTATTATTCTACTATGGAGAAAAAGACTCAAATGACGTTGCAGAACATCTAGTTAATAAATTTGTAAAAAACACTTCTTTTATCAATGAAGTAAATGAAAATATCTTAGCAGTTGCAGACAAAATTTCAAATTTTGCAAAAAAAATACCTGAAAGAAACTTGGACCAATTATCAAATAAAGAATTATTAGAGATTTGTGAAGAACACGACAGATTACACACAGAATATTATCAATGGTGCTGGATTCCAGTGGCAATGGATATGTTTCATAATAACTTCACAGAGAGACTTAAAAACTATTTGAAAGAAAAAGGCATAGAAGAAGACAACGTAAATAAATATCTAATAACATTAACTCAACCAAGAACAAAATCATTAATCCAAATTGAAAGAGAAGAATTTCTAATCCTTGCTTTAAACATAAAAAAAGACACAGCTCAAAAAGAATTGTTCGAAAAATTATTCAAAACATTTCAAGAACAAGACAATGCAAAATTCGGATACCAAACACACACTAAAGAATACGAAGAATTACTAGCAGAAAAAGCAGGAAGTTTAATTAGAAATATAAAACCAGAATTAATGAAGCAAATAAAAGCCCATTATGAAAAATATTTTCATGTCAATCATATGTGGGTTGGAGAAGCATACACACTAGAACACTATCTAAAAGAACTCGTGAAATTAATAGGTAAGAAATCAGATATAAAAGCAATAATAAAAGCGAACGAAGAGGAATTGAAAAAAAGCACTAAAGAGCGAGAAGAACTTATAAAAAAACTAAACTTGGAAAATGAATGGAAACAATTATTCCTTGGATTTGGAGATTTTATGGTTACAAAAATCTATAGACGATTCGCACAAATATATGCATTATACAAAATGGAATTTGTATTAACAGAAATAGGAAAAAGATTTGACTTAACACTAAAACAAACAAGATACCTATTAAGCGAAGAATATAAAGAACTGCTAATTGATGGAAAAGACTTCAAAAAAGAATTAGAAGAAAGAGAACAATTTTGTGTCTTATACGGCGAAAAAGGAAGAAGCGTTATCTACACAGGAATAAAAGCAAAAGAATTAGCAGAAGATGCAAAAAAAATTGAAATAAAAAATATAGTAGAATTAAAAGGCCAAATTGGATGCCTAGGCAAGGCTACAGGAATAGTAAAAAAAATCATTAGACCTTCAGATATGAGCAAAATGAATGAAGGAGACATCCTTGTATCAATAGCAACTGATCCGGATATAGTGCCTGCTATGAAAAAAGCCGCTGCAATAGTGACAGAACAAGGAGGAGTAACCAGCCATGCAGCAATTGTAGCCAGAGAACTAGGAATACCATGCGTCATAGGCACAAAAATAGCTACAAAAGTGTTCAAAGACGGTGATCTAGTAGAAGTGGATGCAAACAAAGGAATTGTTAGAAAGCTATAATCACTCATCAGGTACTTTCCTGAAACCTTCTGGAACTTTACCTGTATCTCTCACTACTTGCATTAACTTAACAAAAGAATCAGTTAAATTCTTGCTATGCACAAAAAAACTATATATATCCCCATTTTCATCAGTATCCGTCATTTGCATATTCTCTCCTATAATGCTAATATTTGGTAAATTAACATATTTCTTGTCTAGTACTATTGGAAAATAGTCTTTTCTTTCAGACCTTCTATGCACAGATTTATCTTTTTTGTACCAAGCATAATTATCATAAACAGTTTTCTGCGTTATATGCTTCTCTGATAACTTTAGACTATTTGGAAACCAATGCTTTTGCAACTTGAAAGATATTCTCGACCCCACTATCGCATAGAATGTATCTCTCTCCTTTGCCAACTCAAGCAATTTCTTTCTAAAACTCAGAAATCCTTTCTCTCCTTTAACATACTCTGCAATAGGTAGTTTTGTCTTTGATCCTTGCCTTGATTCCAGAATAGGTAAAATCTTGCTTACTTTTTGCTTGTTTATTTCAATTATCGTTTTCTCATCATCCAGATAGTCCAATAACATACTTGGTGGTAAAGCTGTAAAGACTTTTTTACCTCCTTCCACAATCATACTGACTAATCCTTTTTTTATAAGTTTCTCCAGAATTTGATATATTTTTGACGAAGATACTCCCGAATCGTTTATTATATCTCCAATGGTTGAGGCACCAATAGATGACAATGCAGAATACGTTTTTGATTCTCCTTCTGTTAATCCTACATCCATTAATGTATCAATTATTTCTTGTTCCATAACATAATAATATA
>JAHJDK010000057.1 GCA_018812505.1 Nanobdellota archaeon
ACATACAACCATCTTATAGAAAGGATCCAGCACCAATTTATTCACAGGTGAAGGTTTCCCACAACGCCTACAAATCGCAGTCACATTAATATTTTCATCCATAAGGCACAATTATTTGATGAATGAGTATTTAAATATATGTTTTTTAGAGATAGTACAGAACATTATGTACAAGTTTTCAATACATAATCTAAAAAGAATATCAGAATCAAGTTCAATTTACTTTTTTCGTTTCATCTAAAAATTTTTATATAACAAATCATCTTAGTTATCTATGGCAACTAATTGTTTATTTTGTAACCTTAGAACGTTTGATTATTATCAGACATTAAAATTGTTTGAGAACAAACATTTTTTTGCTATTTTTGATCCTCATCCAGTCTCTCCAGGTCATGCGTTGATAATTCCTAAAAAACACAGTGTTTCATTGCTTGACCTAAACAAAGAACAATGGAATTACCTTAAACCATCAATTTCTGCAACAATAAAGATTATCGAAAGAATTGACTTTAAAGGGTTGTACATACAAATGATTGATGATAAACCAACTAAAAAATCTTCTTCTTTCTGTAAAAAAATGTTATTAAATCCTAATATTAACAAAAAGCCAGAAGGATACAACATAGGAAATAATGAGGGAAAAGTTGCTGGAAGAACAATTCATCATTTGCATATTCAGATAATTCCAAGATATAAGGGAGATGTCAAGAATCCAACAGGCGGTATAAGAACAATTATTCCAGAATTAGGCGATTATAAAAGTTAGATAGTTTGTCATAATATAGTACTGTAATAAAATGTTTATTTAGAACTTGCCTTGTGCCATAATTCATCGAACATTATATTCATTGCGTTCACATGATCTTTAGATTTTATTTTTATTGCAGAAATTTCATATTGAAAAATTATATGATAAACGTAGTCATCAAAGATAAACATTCCTTCTTTAGACTTATTTAAGGATTTTAAAAAACGCACTTCAGTATATTCATCGTTCTTAATCTCTTTCGATTCTTTTGATACTTCCAGAATTTGTTTAATTTGAATTTTGTTTTTTATCCTTTTTAATCTAAATTTTTCTGGATGATAACCTATTTTTTCCAAAGCATTTCCTTGACTTCCAATAACTTTTAGCTCTTTTGCGTTGTTTAGTATTTCATCAAAGATTTTTACAATAGCAATTTTTCCTTGAAAAACCTCAGTATATGGTTTATCTTCAAGTTTTTGATACATCTCTTTTAGATTAGGAATTATTTTTTCAATAGCATTTTTTCTTTCAGTTAAAGAAGTTATTAGTATGTCTGGACTATTTGCTACAAATTGAATCTTATTGTCTTTCACATAAGTTGATATTAGTCCCAATGTTTTGAGTTTATCTAACACATCATAGGTTGTGCTTCTCGCCAGATTAGATAATTCAGCAATTCTATTTGCAGTGGCTTGTCCTATTTTAATACAGGTTAAATATACATTTGCTTCTTTATCTGATAAACCATATTGGATTAACTCTGATATCATAGTATTTAATAAGAACATCTATTATATAAATCTTGCTATTGTCGGCTAAAAGCGACGGCAAACATATAAATACCTATTAGTAACTACTAAGTAGTTATGTCAAAAGATAAAAACGAAAAACCCAAATGGTGGGATAATAATGGAGGCTTTTTTGGAAGTCAATACATAATAGGAGATGATAGTACAAATGGCTATCTTCCTAATAAGCAAGAAACATTAGAAGAAAGAACTCAAAGAGAAGTAGATGGAATAATTAAATTGTTAGATTTGATTGAAAATCCTAAAATAATCCCGAATAATAGAAGACCATTAATTTTAGATTGTCCCTGTGGATATGGAAGACACACAATTGAATTATTAAGAAAAGGATATCATACAGTAGGATATGATATTAATGATAAACATCTGTTTAAAGCTAAACAGAAGCTTAATACAATGTTAAGGGAAACATATCCAGAATTAAAAGATTTAGACGCCCTTAATTTAGAAGGTTTTTTTTATAAAAGAGATATGAGAACTTTGATTGATTGTAAGAAATGGGCTAGAAAATATGATGTCATCTTTTCAGGAGCAGTTTCAGAAAAATTTGACGCAGTTATAAACATGTTTTACTCGTTCGGCTTTTTTGAAACAGAAGAGGAAAACAAAAAAGTGATGGAAGAATTTTATAAAGTTCTTAAAGAAAAAGGACAATTACTAATTCATACAGATGTAAGTCCTGAAATAATTTTACAAGGGAAAAACTACAAATTATCTGAAAAAAGAAATATAAAGAATGGTGGACAACTTCATATTGAAGAAAGTTATAATCCTAATTCTAAAAGAATAAGTGGTTCATGGACCATCATCGATTCAGAAGGAAGAACCATCCAACTAACACCTTATAGTGTAAGAATCTATTCTGCAGACGAATTTAAAAGTATGGCTTTGAATGTTGGGTTTTCAAAAGTGGATATTTACGGTTCATTCAATGGAGATTCTTTCGCCCCAAACAGCAATGAAATGATTGTTGTAGCAAAGAAAAAATAAAACTTTAACTAAAAAACAACAAATTTCAATGTTTTATGGAACAAACTTTAGAAACAAACTATCAGAACATTTATTCATAAGCATCTGTTTCATGCACTATCTTTTTTTCTTTCCATTTACCTTTGACAAACCAGAAACTAGCAGCTATTGCAACCAAGATGTTTGCCAGTGGAATTGATATCCAAATAGCATTTACACCAAAGTACATAGATCCAAAGTAAGCAAAGGGTATTTGTATTACCCAAAGTGAAATCATAGTAAATATCATAGGTATTTTTGTTTCACCAGCACCTCTAAATACTCCATTGAAAACTTGTTGTGCGCCTAAGAACCCAAATGAGAATGCCATCATCTTTATTAATAATGCACCTTCTTTTATAACTTCAATATCTGTTGGAATAAACATTCTGACAAGACTTTCTGCAAATATAAAAGCCAACACACCCATAATACTTAAAGTGACAAAAGCAATTAATAAAGCCTTATTAGATACTTCCTGAGCCTTCTTTATTTTTCTAGCACCCATATCCTGTCCTACCAAAGTTGTTGTCGCCATAGACAAGCCGAGCGCGGGAAGCAAAACTATGCTAAAAAGTTGATGACCGACACCATAAGCAGCAGTTATCACAGTTCCAAAAGAAGCAACTATGTAAGTCATAATAATCATACCAAAAGACCTAGCTGACATCTCCATCGAAGAAGGCAAACCTAACATTGCCAATTTCTTAATTAATTTTTTATTAGGTTTCATATGATTTAATTTCAAGTGAATATCATATTTACCACCACTCATAACTATCAAAGCAGCAACAAAAGCGATACTTTGAGTAATAATAGTCGTAATAGCTGCTCCTGCAACACCATAAGCAGGTATGAAACCATGACCCATAATGAATAAAGGATCAACAATCAAATTTAATAAAACAGTTCCTAAAACTATAAACATGGGAATTTTAACTTCTCCAATACCTCTGAGCAAGCCCTGAACTGTCATAAAACCAAATACAAAAACATTACCGATAAAGGAAATCTTAAGATAAGACACAGCACTTGAAGCCACAACAGCCTCAACCCCCATCAAAGATATAATCCAATTAGATAAAACATAACCGACAAAAGACAAAACTAATGAAATAAATATTATAAGCATTAAAGACTGGCCAACAACTCTGTTCAAAGCTTCATGATTCTTATTACCTTTATACTGAGACACTAAAATACTTCCTGCCACTGAAAGACCCATACCAAATGAAATAAAGAAAAATATGATTGGAAAACACAAAGCAATAGCTGCAACTCCATGAGTACCATAACGCCCTATCCAGAAAAAGTCTGTCAACTGATAAGCTGTCTGCAACAGATTTGCAATTATTATAGGGATTGAGAGCTTCAGCAAAGTCTTTAAAATTGGTTCTTTAGTTAAGTCTTTCATCTTTTATTTGTTAAGTGAAAAAAGTTTTTCAATTAAAGTTTAAAGA
>JAHJDK010000058.1 GCA_018812505.1 Nanobdellota archaeon
ATCTTATCATGCTTGTCGTCCAAATATGCTTCATTGTAATCTTCCGAATCTACAAGTTTGGCATCAAGCATTGACAGAGTGACCTGCGATAAAAGATTGGTTTGTGAAATAAAACCTTCTTCGTCACGACTGTCGTTAAGGAGACTTTGTCGAAAGTCAATACGTTCTTCAATATCAGTCATGATATTTCTTTGCTGATACGATAAATTCACTAAGATAACTTAAATGGAGTGTATATTGAATACTGCCTATGGCTTTGGGCGTATTTGACTTGGTAAGTTTAGGGAATTCCGGATTATTACAATCGTAAGCAACTTCTTCAAGAACCTCAAAACGGTAGTTATCATATTGATATATGTTTTGTGCAGTAATATTTTTTTGAGACAATGCTTCAAGTACAATTGATACATCTCCCATTTTGTTGATTATCATATCTTTCACATCGGTAAACAACAAACGCAGCGACTGTCCTTCTTCCGAGTTTGTTTCTACAGATAAGACCAGAAGCTCTAAAGCTTTGTCAGCTTCCGCTTCCAGCTGGTATTCACTTGATATTTTTACAGACAGTTTTGACATTTCTTTGGCTTTTACTTCAATGTTCTTTTGGTCAAACTCAAAGTCATGCCCCTTGTCATAAGGACCTTTCCATGAATGTAATAAATCATTGAGATGAGATGAATTGCAGTCTTCAATCAATGTTTTAAGTACAAAGAGCTCACCAAAAATACCTTTTATAATATCCTGCGATAATTTTTCTGACTTCCTGTCATCAAAAAATTCGCTCCATTTATAAAACATTTGGATAAATATTTTTGAATACTCATATACATCCGCCAATTTGTATATGCGTTGATAAATTGAAATGACTAGATCATTGAAAAGGTCAGTATAACTGCTGTCTGTCAACTCCAGGACTATATATCCGGTATCATTGAAAAAACTCATTGTCAAGTTTTGCTTGACAGAAGTCTGGAAATCAACATTATGGACTTTTGGAAGTTCCAGCAGTAAACATCTGTTCTGCTTTGAGTTAAACCCAAGGCTTACTTCAGGAATAGAGTCACCATCATCTATTCTTGTATATTCAAATTCACTCTTGCCTGTATAGGTTAATCCTGCCCAAAGAATGTCTAAATTATCTGATTGTATCATTCTAAAACCTCTGCATAGTCTTCAAACTCCTCATTGTCTTCTTCTGACTCCGGCTCAATATGAAATTTACTTTCCAGGTAGTTCCCACCGATTTTACTGTCAACTTCGGGAATTCCTATAGCGTAACCAATCAACGGAATACTTGTGTCCAATGTTGCTTTCAATGCATTTAATTCAGGGATTTCTTCCCCATCATATTTAAAGACAGACTCCAAATCCATCAGATAAATAATCAAGACACCTTCTTCATCGGTCATTTTCCTGCGAAATGCTTTTTCAGGAACTCCAGTTTTATCAACTTTCTTTTGAATATCAGCATCTGATAGATCTTTATATTTCTTTTTTAAATCTATAAATAGCTGTTCTTTAAACTCTTTGGCAGCTGATAAGATTTCTGTTTTCTCCAAACGTACCTGCATGTCTTTTCCGCCGCCTAAAATGTTAGATGAACCTCCGCCGGCTGCAAAAATTTGATTATCTAAAAGTTCATTAGCCCATCTTGTTCCCGGTTTCAAACCGCTTCTTACTGCTTTATTGACATCCAGAGGCAGCCCTGAGTCGGATGCTTTAATTTTCGCACCATTACCAGAGACTTTAATTACTATTGACCATTTTATAAGTTTTTTTTCTTTGGAACAGAGCTTGATATATTCCTCTAATTCTGAAAAATGATTTGTTCCTTCTTTGTCTACCGGATCGTAAAAAGTATTTGGCAGTTTAAAAAAGTCAAAGAGCTGATTAACATTCTCAATTTGATATTCTAGGTAGTCAGGATTGTTTTTATCATCATATTTAATTTCAAACTTGTCTTTGATTTTTGAAATATGAGATACCAGCGATTCCCATGCTCTTTTTATCTTCTTATCGTCTATATGAAATTTTGTCGTTTGTATCAAATGGTCAGAATATGACCAGTTTACTTCTCTTGTATTTTTTAAAATTGAAGGACGTGTCAATTTTAGGACACCGGGGTGCTTCAGTACACGCAATGCAAAATTATCAGGAGTGTTCGCCGGATTACGATTCATCTCAATAAATTTTTGCTCCAGGTCCTCAATGGTAGATGTAGTTTGGTCAAACTTGTCCAATCCGTCCTGCGTAGCAAAAACTTTGCAGCAGTCAATATAGCCAGGACGATAACCGAACCACCTTCCCATCTGCAACAAAGTATCAGAGTAGTTGGTATTTCGAATAAAGTAATTTATTGTCAGACCTTCAAGAGTAAATCCCCTGGACAGCCTGTTTCCACCAATTGCAATGTATTTTTTTGCATTGCCTTCAGGATAGGTCAAAGAATCTTTGGTTTCACTGTTGATTGCTTTTACTTCTATGTCACTAATAGCATTGATGAGTAATGGTTGAATATCTTTAAATGTCCTAGGAGTTAAAAAATCATCTTCGTAATCATCTGGTAAATATCTCCCAATATTTTCCATAATATATGCATAATACTTATTCCATATAATTTCAAAATTTGCATAAATTCCATTTTTGTCTGACGGAGAATCATTATTTAATAAGCTTATAAGTTCGTTAACATAGGTTTGTACATTATTCTTAGTTTTGGTTTGCCATGTTGTAAATCTTGAAATATGTATAAGCATTGTGTTGTGCGGTTGAAACATTTTTGATTGATACATCTCTTTCTCTCTGCTTGTACGAATTGCTGTTGAAATTATGAAGCATTTAATCGCATCTTTAAGAGAGTTTGGAAGAACCCCTTCAGGTGGGAAATTATCCTCTTTCTTGGTGGCTCTTGTATCTTTATCTATACTGAGTGTTGGCTGTAAATCATCCTTGTTTACTCTATGCGGAAAAGACTGCAAATAATCATCAATGGCAGAGGGAACCAGGGGATCTATCTTTTTAACTTCATTCAGTCTTGTTTCAAAAAAGTGTTTGGCTCCTATGTAGTTTGGAGGCGGAAAAAGAAGCTCTATAAAATCATGAGGAAAAAGGCTCGCTTCCTGATCAAATTCTTTGGTTTGACCGGCATCTGTTATCTTCCATTTTGTTAACGGTTTTTCATTCCTATCCTGCAGTACATTGCTAAAAGGGGTTGCTGTATATCCTAAGTATGTTTTCTTATTAAACAAAGCTAGAAGAGCACGAATATGCCCATTTATGATTGATGCATACTCAATTCCTTTATGTCCAAGGTTATTTAATGAAGCATTGTCTGCTTCGTCATCAATAATAAGAAAAGGAATTTCAATTTTGTCTTTATTTTCATTTAGATAGTTGTCAAGCCACAATATAAGGTTCTTCAAAACACTAGTGTTTTTTTTACAGACTAGAATATTTGTATGGTTTAAATTAAAATCGGCTTCTTTCATCGTTTTTTTAAAATCTGTATTCACTGATGTTGGTATAATCACCTGGTTTACATCCCGATGCTTTCCCTGTATTCCGAATGAATGAGGATCGCCTACTCCAATAAAGATTCCATTGATATATTTCCCTTCAACTTCTTTCTCTATTCTTATTTGAGTCTGTATCCTCAAATCTTCCATTATTCCGGACAAGACGATAACTAAATCATAACCGACATCTACAGCACTGTTAATGACAGCATTGAAATTTGATGTTTTTCCGGATTGAACGCTTCCGACAACCAAGCCTCTTGTGAAATATGGCTGTTCAGACTGCGGATTTCCAAACTTTTTTATAATTTCAAGACTTGATCGTTTCGTCTCGTCTATGTAATCATTTGAGCGTCCTATCTTTTTTAGATAATACATATATCTTGCTCTGTATGTATTTATTTCATCACTTTCCCAGCCAAGCTCTTTAATCTTTTCTTTAGTCAACCATAGATTTTTTTTTGCATCTTGACTGGATAGAGAGACGCTAGGTGTCATACCGGCTTGATTTTGATGCCTTGATTCCTTGATTGCAGTCTCATAGAGTTTATTAAACTTGTCTTCACTCAATGGAGGCATAGCACCGCTATTTGACAACAAATCAATTATTGATTTGATTTTCAACTTTAGAGATTGAGATTCAAAAAATTCCCTATTTACAAAGCCTTGCGCTTCCTTCTCTTTATTGAAATTATTATTTATAAATATGTTTATTTGATCTATGTAGTCTCTATTTGTCATTTAATACCTTTAAAATATCTTCTGGAAACGAGTCCATTTTGTATCCAAGTTTTGGCAACACTTCTGTTTTAATTACTTTTATATCAATACCTGCAAGAATAAGACTGTTGATTGTTTCCAATAATTCTTCAGTTGAAAGACTGTTATTCCGTTCAATCCCCAGAAATACTTGATCCTCATGAGTTTGTCTAATATCGCTGATTTGTGTATTAATCATTCTCAACAGTACTTTCAATTGTGCCTGCCCAGAAGATGACAGTTCATTATTCAATGCCTGCAATATTGGAAAGTCAGTGTTTACCTCCAGTAACATCCCTTTGTTTGAAGCAGTGCGTTCAAACAAGCTGCTGCTGTTTTTATTTTTTACAGGAAACTTCTTAGTATCTCTGTTGAAAAATTCTTTAGAAGCTTC
>JAHJDK010000003.1 GCA_018812505.1 Nanobdellota archaeon
AAAATGATTCTGATGAAATAATCTTAGAACACCAAAATTTACTTGTGAAATTAGAAGGTCTTAATAATGATTTAGAAACAATATTAAAAGGAAAACAAATGTTTGAAGACAGAAAGCATTTAGAAGAATATATTCCTGCAATTCTTAAAATAAAAGGTGCCGACATTGATGCTAACATAAATGAACTTGATGATTTGTACAAATATCCTCAAGATAAATTATATCTTAGAGCAAGAGATTTCATTGTTAATATTCTAGGTGAAGACAACAAACTAGTTAAATATATTAGTTATATTAAACATGATTATAAAGAGAGTCCTGATTTATTATCAAAAATTCTTGAATCAATAGGATATAAATTTAGGAAGGTTATTCACGATGCTGAAAGAGACATAGCAATTTCAGGTCCACAGAAGTTGTTGACTATTTTTAAAAGTTTTAGAGTTATAGACAACATAAATGTATACATGAACACAGAAGGTTATGGATACATGTTAGGAAACCTTAAGACAAATATTGCCAATGCAGCTCTTAAAAGAATAAAATCAATGGAACATCACATACTAAAATTTCATTGTGAAGGATTCAAAAGAAGCGAATTAAAAAGTGAAATTGGAAGAAAACCTCCAATATCTATTGAAGATATGCATTACTCGAGACAAATAAATTTTGACTGGCTTAAGCATAAACAACTTGAATTAGGAATTAATCATGATGAATTAATAAGCATTGATACAATAAATGAATTGTATGAAAACAAAGATTTAAACTTGCCTTTTGATGTTTTGGATAAAATACATCTTGATTCTGCAATCATAAATTATAGTAGAGCAGGCAATCTTATGAGAAGAACAAGAGATAAAGGAGACTTAAATAAATATCCTTTTGATATTTTGGAAGCAAAATATGATGCAGCAGTTACAGGCAATAAAGAACAATTAATGGATTTACGAAAAAAACACAGGGAACAATATGCAGATTTACAAATATTTAAAAGATTAATGCATAAATACCTACAAGACAGTTTTAAAGATGAAAAGCTAACACAGCCTAGAATAATAACAAAAGAAAAACTGAAAACAACAAAAAAGAAATATATCAATTTTGGATGGTAATTTAGAATGACTGTTAATTTTCAAGAAATGGCGATTGAAGAACTAAGCTTAAACAACACTATCAAGTATATTATACAGTCAGTTATAGATGGACGAAATTTATCTGAGAATGAAAAGATAGAACTAAAAAATAACTTTGATCAAAGAAGTATAGCTTTAGAGCGAGAGAACAATCAAATATTCAGATGGATAAAAAGAAACCAATTCAAAAACACAAATTTTCGTGAGATAAAAGTGCATAACCTTGAAGAAAAATTAGATATTCTTTTTTCAAAATCAACAATTCCTAGACATATTTTGGAGGGCCTTGAAAAGACTCATCCAAAAATGGTTTCAGAAATAAATGCTTATAGACAGATTAGTGGGAAAAAAAAAGAGGATGATCCTAAGATGCAAAGATTAAGAAGATACCCTGTTGACCTAACTTTGTACACCAGAAATAAGATGACAGGAGGGTTATACTTGGCAATAAAAAAGAACTCCAAAATCATAACAAGACTAGCAGGAAAAGGACCAAGATATTTGGTTAGAGAAAGAGTTACAAGAGAGGCTGCTGGAGAAGAGAATTCAGATCATTACTTGATAGATGATTGCAAATTAGGAGATTTTGCAGGAATATTATTTGTTTCAGTTCAATCATATGGAACATCCAATAATGCAGTTGATAATATAAAATGGGCTTTGTCCACATCAACAGATATTGATGTTGTAAATATCGAGAACTATTTCACAAATTCAAAAGGATATGATGCCATGCATTTAGACGTAAAGTTTGATCCTAAAAGATTTAATCATGACTACACTAATGAAGATACTTTGGAGATTCAACTTATGGGGCTCCCAACGCTCTTATCAAAAGAGATTGATGGTCCTTATAGTCAGTGTTTATTCATACATCAACAAGCACAATTCAGAGATCGCAGGTTAACACCTAAACAGCAGAATTTAGTAACTGAAAAAGACAAAGCATTTGTCGTGAAAGCTGAAACCACAGTTTTGCAAGTACTTACCTATAATCAGTACATTTAATTGTTAACAACAACTAATCTTCTGGCTTTTGGAACGTAATTCATTAACAAGTTATTTTTTATCTTGCCGCAACCAACATAATCAGAGTTGTGTTTGACTATCACAAAATCTTTCATGCTAGTGTTTATCTCTATATCTTCTCCCTTAAGCCATTGTTCAAATTGTTCTTTGTTTAATTCCAGAATGTTTTTCTTTGCTTTTGGACCTATTATCTGTGCGCCTTCAATACTGAGTCTTAATCCTTCTGGCATGTAAGATGCAAAGTACAAACCCAGAGAATCTATTCGAAGCTTTGAAAGGTCAATCATTTCAACATCTCGATTAATAACATAAAGTCGGTCCCTACTACTTCTCAGAAATACAAAGTCAAGCTTTTCATCAAAACCAAATTGTGAACTTAGAAATTTTTTTATCTGTTTCACTTCCTTGGAGTTCAGTATTTTCAGGTTCTGCATGATAAATGTTAAAATGTGTTTATTTAAAAAGTTTCACCAAGGATTCTTCCAGAAGTAGTTGAAATATTTCATGAAACTTTCTTTAATTTCTTCTGATTCAAGCACAAAGGCAAAGCTTTGCTTGCTCCATAATATCTGGGCAACCTTGTTTCCGAATATCAGTATGACCATTGGTGATTCCAAATCTTTTGGCAATTCACAGTACTTGTAATACTCTTTTTTGTGTTTTTCCAGATTAGTTGATGAAAGAGATTCTAATTGAGTTCCATAATCAACCAAATCATTCATTAAGTGTTTCTTTTCCATCCGTCTTTTCATCCAGTGCTTAAACCAATTCTTCAAAGGAGTTTTTTCGACTCCGCTATTTCCTCCTATCCAGTATGACTCTTTGTATTCTAGTGCTTCATTCAACAGTGCTTTCATCGCTTCATTTCCTCTGAATACTTCTGCTCTAATGGTTGGTTTTGAACTATTAAATAAATCTTTTATTTGAGGTATTTGATTTTCCAACTTCTTCAACAACTGTTCTTTCTTTCTAATCGCTTCTAATATTTTGTTTGGGTGAGTGCATTGGTATGTTTTTACTTTTTTTTCAACTGTGTAAGTTATCAATCCTTTTTCTATTAGCTTGTTCAGAATATCGTAGATGTTTCTTCTTTCTATCCCTGTTTTTTCTTGTATTTTGTTCAGAGATGATATTCCTAGTTCCAGAACTGCTTCGTAGACTGATATTTGTCCATCACTCAATCCTAATTCTTTGAGAGTTTCTAATTCCATATTAATACTAAGAGCAGTTTATTTATAAATATTATGGTATTGTACAACACCACAAATATTTATATACTGTAAAATATACACTAAAAAGTAATAAAAAGGTGAACAAAATGAAACTAGAAAAAATAGTTGGAGTATGCCTTGCAAACGCATTGCGATCAAAAGTTATAGAAGTATGCAGCATCAAAACAATAACTGATTTAAAAGTAGATGTTGAAGTAACCAGCAGAGGAGTTAAAGCAGATTATTGGAAAAACGTTGTTGCAGGAAAAGAAGAAATACCAGAAAAATACTTGATAGCAGCAATACAAAGAGCAAACACTAATCCCATGAACTACTCTGAAAACATCAAAAACATGTTAGAGCAAGGATTAGAACAAGAAATAATTGCAAGACACATTCTTGGAGAAGAAAGATTAAACTACAAACAGATAATAATGCGATTCTGCGAAAAAAAAGGACTGTTTTTACCGCCAGGATTTCACAGACAACTAACAGAAAAAGACTATGAACAATCACATATGATAGTTGCATCTGATGCAGAAAGAGAACTTATTGATCTGCCTGATGAACGAATAACAATTCTCGGAATAAAAGACGTTCTTGGAGGAACATATCAAGATAAAAAACCTGTTCTAGAAGAAATACATTTCAAAGTTCAAAATGTGATGCATTCCATTATTGAAAAATACTTGTGAGATTAAAATGTTAAAAGATATGTACAACATGAGTTTTAGACACGAGTGGGGAGAACCAGTTCCACTTTGTCTTCATGATACCTTTACTTATGCATTCATAGAGCATGAAAATCTTCCATGGAATGATATAAGCAATAGCATCACATACCTAATACAACCAGATAATGCAGGCGGCTATATCAAAGAAAATGAATTTCAAAGAAGAGGTAGAAAACTAGGTGAATTCTTTTTAAATAAAAAAAATATTCCTTGGCTAATAGACAATTATAATAAAATAATTGCAGAAGTAAAAGTTTTTTTAGATAAAATAGAAAAAACAAATTTCTCCAAAATGACAAAAGAAGAGATTTATCCATACTACAAAAAATTCATTAAATTAAGAAACAAAACAACTAGATGGTACAGAGGCACAAGACATGAAGCAGAATATTTTATAGGGAAAATAATTAGAGATAAAATCGTGAAGCATTATTCAAACGTGAATGAAATATTTAGAATAATAACTGATTCACCATACACTGATCCGATTGGAGAAGAGCAAGAAGATTGGTTGAGATTGTTAGAAAAAAAAGCTACAAAAAACGATTTCAAAAAACACATAAAAAAATATTCTATGTTTTTTACAAATATTTTTTCAAAAGAAGAATTATACAGAACAATTAAAGACAGATACAAAAAAGATAAACCAAAAATTGCAAAACTCAAAGAAAAAAAAGAAAAATCAGAACAAAAAAGAATAGAACTAGCAAAAAAACAAAAAGAAATATTGTTAAAAATAAACTCAAAAGACGTTGAGGATTATCTAGTATTATTTCACAGATTTGGAGAATACAGGTTCAGATTAAAACCTGGTTATGCAGGCATTGAAGTTCTGAGTCTGGATATGCTAACAAGAGTTGCTGAACTAGCAAATATGAGATTGCATGACTTCTATGAATTATTAACTGTAAAAGAAAGTCTGGATTTTTTTAAAACAGAAAAACTACCAACCAAAAAAGTATTGGATGACAGAAAAATTGCAAGAGTTCATTTAATCAGAAACAAAAAACAGTACACCTTACAAGGACAAGAAGCAATTGATTTCTTGAACAAAACAGTATTCAAAATAGATATAACTAAATCTGAATTTAAAGGAACGCCTGCATGTCATGGAAAAGTAACTGGCAAAGTAAAACTGGTTCTTTCAAACAAGATGGATGAAATAAATAAAGCATTAAACGAGTTTGAAGAAGGACAAATTCTAGTAACCCATAACACTCAACCAAACATGGTTCCATTAATGGCAAAAGCGGCTGCAATCGTAACAGCACAAGGAGGAATAACAAGTCATTCTGCAGTTATTGCCAGAGAATTCCAAATACCATGCATAGTTGGAATAGAATCAGTAACTATGTTTTTGAAAGATAATGATTTAATAGAAGTTGATGCTACAAATGGAACAGTAAGAAAACTCTAAACACCCCAAACAGGGTTATTTTTTCTTTTAATCTCTGCAATCTCCTTCATAACTGTAATCTCATCTTTTGTCAGAAAATTAGTTAGTTTCTTGAGTTTTCTAAAGTCATCTTCTGGAATGTCTGAGTAAAGAATATCATTCTCATTGATGTGCCTCTCAGCCATCACATTCGGCAAAGAAATAGCAACTTGTTTTCCTTTCTCCGCCTTCTGAACATTTTCATTCTCTGCTTGTATAGATTTTACTTCTGAAAGCCTTCTCGTAGACTTCATCAGAGGAGTACCTGTTTTCAACACACCAACCAAAACCTCAACACCCATTATACAAGGATTGCTTTGTCGAAATATACAGTTCTGCAAAACCTCAACCTTGCAAGGTCTTACAAGGATATCAAGTTTCTTCTCTTCTTCAGACTTCCTCTTTTCTTCCTGCCACTTTTCAAAATCATTTACTAACCTGTAAATAACATCATTAGTTAAAACTTTCACTGTATCACTGTTAATTCCGGTTTCATCAACCACGTTAAAACCTAGAATGACTGACATCAAAGGATCTTTATCAAAGTTGCTTTCAGCATCTGCATAATCCTTCTTGTTTATATTCCCTATTGTGGCTTTTCTTATGGCTATCTTGTTTTCTTTCAATATATTAATCGTTGCCTCCAAGCTACCAATAGTATCTGCTTTTATGACTATTCCTTCGTGATCTGTTTCTATAATAACTTCATCAACTTCTGACATCAATGACTCCTTGACTTTTTCAACTTCTGACGGCAAGCAAGAACGCACAGGCATGCCTGCAACCACTCCATCAAGCTCTGGAGCGGATATCTTGACACCTATTGCTGCGCTGACTTTCTTTACTGATCGAAACTTACTTTTCTTGTCACGCATCTCTGCTAACGGATCAGGCTCAAGCAAAGCTCTCACTTTCGTGACTATTGGCTTGTCAAGAGATCCAATAACTATTGTGTCATTGACAGATAACATTCCATCATAGATTATTACATCAACAGTTTTTCCAAGTCCTTTCTCCTCTTTAACCTCAAGTATGGTTCCTTTAGCATTTCCAGAAACATTTATATTAAGGCTTTCCTCTAGATATTTCTGAGCTAAACCAGTTATAACCATTAATAACTCCTGCAGACCAATCTGTTCTTTTGCAGAACAAGGTATTATAGCTATTTGAGAAGTGTAACTGCTAACCCTGTCAAATCTCTCTGCCACCAATCCAAATCTATCATACAGCTGTCCTACCAATTCATAAAGTTTTGTGTCAATCGCTCCCTGAACATTTGGCTGCTGATGTTTTATATCCTGAAGAACAGAGTCATGATTCTTTGTATAACCAGCTATTAAATCAAGCTTGTTAGCAGCTATCACAAAAGGAGTCTTGTAGCTTTTCAAGACCTCAATTGCCTCTATGGTTTGAGGCTTGAATCCTTCCTTGATGTCAACAACAACTATTGCTATGTCTGCTAAGTTGCCGCCTCTCTTTCTCAAGGTTGTAAAAGCTGCATGCCCAGGTGTGTCTATAAACAATAATCCTGGAATTGTAAAATCCATTTTCAAAGCCTGAAGCAAGTGTCCACATTTTTTCTTTATAAGCTCTAAAGGAATTATCGAAGCACCTATCGCCTGGGTTATAGCACCTGCTTCTCCAGCAACGATATTGCTTCCTCTAATAGAATCAAGTATTGATGACTTTCCATGATCAACATGGCCAAGCACTGAAACTATAGGACTTCTAGTCGACATAAGCAGAAGAAATAAATATTACTTTATAAAATTTTATGATAGCAAAATATTAATATAAATCTATAAAGGTAATAATATGCTGCTGATAATAAAAATAATAATA
>JAHJDK010000059.1 GCA_018812505.1 Nanobdellota archaeon
AATGATTTTGTTAATTTTTTTGTTAATAGATTTAAATCTTTAGAGAAAATTATTAAGCAGAGACCTGAGATGCAAGGATTAATATCTATTAACAAGATTAAGTTGAAATCAGAAAAAGAAAATATCTCTATTATAGGTATGGTTAAAGAAAAAAAGATTACTAAAAATAACAACATTTTGTTAGTTCTTGAAGATTTAACAGGTCAAATATCTGTTTTGATTCATAAAAATAATGCTGAACTTCATAAAATTGCAAAAGATATGGTTTTAGATGAAGTGGTGGGTGTTGTTGGTGTTCTTGGAAAAAACATAATTTTTGCTAATAATATAATTTTTCCAGATATTCCTTTAAATAGAGAACTTAAAAAAAGTCCTGTTGAGGAATATATTGTTTTTATAAGTGATATGCATTTTGGTTCAAAGTTTTTTTTAAAAAAAGATTTTGAAAAATTTATTTCTTGGATTAATGGTGATTTAGGAACCAAAGAACAAAGAAACATGGCTGAAAAAACAAAATATATTTTTATAATTGGTGATTTAGTTGAAGGTGTCGGTGTTTATCCTGGTCAAGAAAAAGATTTAGAAATTATTGATATTAAAGAGCAATACAAGTTTTTTGCAGAGTACCTTTCAAAAATAAAAAGTGATAAAAAAATAATTATTTGTCCAGGAAATCATGATGCTGGAAGAATAGCAGAACCTCAACTTCCTATTTATAATGATTTTGCAGAACCTATTTGGAATTTACCAAATACTATTATTGTTAGTAGTCCTTCTTATATAAATGTTGGTTCAAAAGAAAATTTTTCAGGATTGGATGTTCTTATTTATCATGGTTATTCTTTAATTTATTATGCTAATAATGTTAGTTCAATTAGAAATTTAGGTGGTCAAAAAAGAGTTGATTTAATTATGAAATTTTTACTTCAAAGAAGACATTTAGCACCTACTCATGAATCAAATATGTATATTCCAGATTCTGAAGAGGATCCTTTAGTTATTAGTAGAATTCCTGATATTTTTGCTACAGGTCACATTCATAGAGCAACTGCTTCTCAGTATAGAAATATAACTTTATTGAATACTTCTTGTTGGGGAGCTATAACTGAAGATCAAGAAAAAAGAGGTTTGGAGCCTCAGCCGTCTAGGGTGTTTGTATTAAATATGCAGACTAGAAAGGTTAAAATAATTAATTTTTTTGGTGAATAATTATGTTATACTCAGATGAAATGAAAAAATATTTTGAATCTTTGAAGAGTGGTTGTTTTAATATTTATAAATTGGCTCAGGAAGCTAGAAAAAAGGGTTTTGATCCTTCTTCTGATGTAGAAATCACTTTAGCTGAAACTATGGCTGAGAGAGTTATTGGTTTGATGGGTGTTGTTGCACCTCAACTTAAAGGTAAAGGTGCTGAAAAGAGAATTGAGGAATTAGAAAAAGAGTATGGTTTTCTTGATATGAGGGTTGCTTTTAAAATTGCAGAAGATGTTGCTAACGAGAAATTTTGTAAATTTAAAGATCAAAAGGAAGCGATCGAGGTTGGTATTAGAACTGGTTTTACATATGTTACGTTAGGTGTTGTTAGCAGCCCTATTGAAGGTTTTACACATTTAGAATTTAAAGATAGAAATGATGGTAAAGGTAAGTATTTTTGTATTTATTATGCAGGTCCTATAAGAAATGCAGGGGGAACTGCTGCTGCTTGGTCTGTTGTTATTGCTGATTATTTAAGAAAAAAATTTGGTTTTCAAGAGTATGATCCTACTGATAAAGAAATTAAAAGGTGTCATGCTGAGTTAGAGGATTATCATGAATTTATAACTAATCTTCAGTATTTTCCTTCAAGAGAGGAGTCTGAATTTTTAATGAAGTATTTACCTGTAGAAATTTCAGGCGATCCTTCTGAAAAGTATGAAGTTTCAAATGTTAATTATAAAGATCTTCCAAGGGTTAATACAAATCTTTTAAGAAGTGGTTATTGTTTAATTCATAGTAGTTGTATACCTTTAAAGGCTCCAAAATTATGGTCTAAAATTAATAAATATTATAAGGAATTTGATTTGGAGCATTGGGGTTTTCTTGAAGAATTTATTGTTTTGCAGAAAAAGTCTAAGGCTAAGGGAAAATCTGATGTTAAGTCAAAAATTTCTCCTGATTATACTTATATTAAGGATTTAGTTGCTGGAAGGCCTGTTCTTTCTCATCCCATGGCTGCAGGCGGTTTTAGATTAAGATATGGTCGTTCAAGAGTTTCTGGTTATTCTGGTCAAAGTGTTCATCCTGCAACTATGCATATTTTAAATGATTATTTGGCTAGTGCAACTCAGTTAAAGGTTGAAAGGCCTGGTAAAGCAGCTGCTTATACTGTTTGTGATAGTATTGATGGTCCGATTGTTAAGTTGAAGAATGGAGATGTTATTTTTCTTGAAACTGAAGAATTGGCTATTAAATATAAAAAAGAAGTTGATAAAATATTATTTTTAGGTGATTTTTTAATTAGTTATGGTGATTTTTTTGATAGGGCTCATCCTTTAATTCCTCCTGGTTATTGTCAGGAGTTTTGGATTCTGGAGTTTGAAGAAGCAATTATTAAACTTTTTGGAACTTTTGATTTTGAAAAGATTAATGAGTTGATAAATATTTCTTCAGAGAATCTTAAGAAATTGTTTGATGATCCTTTGATGTCGAGAATTTCTGTTAAAGCAGCTGTTGATATTTCAAAAGCTTTTGATATCCCTTTTAATCCAAGATACACTTTTTATTGGAATACTATTAATTTGGATCAGTTAAAAAGATTGTTTTTATGGTTTAAAAATTTTGATATTAGGGATGAAAAAATTGTTTTAAAAAATTCTGTTGAAAAGGAAATTTTAGAATTGATTGGTGTGCCTCATAAATTGGTTAGTGATGAATTTGTTGTTTTGGACAAGTCTATGAGCATGGCTTTTATGGTTCAAACAGGAATTTCAAGTTCTTTAGATTTTGTTGATTTAATTAATTTAATAGATGAACAAATTTCAAACAATCAAATTAAACCTTTATCTATTATTAAAAAACATTCTTTTGTTAAATTAAGAGATAAGGCAGGAATTTTTATTGGTGCTAGAATGGGTCGTCCTGAAAAAGCTAAAATGAGAAAAATGGTTGGTTCTCCTCATGGATTATTTCCTGTTGGTGGTGAAGGTGGTAAGTTTAGGTCTTTTCAGTCTGCTTTGATGGGTAGTAAGATAAAAGCGGATTTTGCTTTGTTTTTTTGTTCTCATTGTAATTCTGAATCAGTTTTTTTTGTTTGTGAAAAATGTGGTGGTAAAACTGAGAGAAGATTTTTTTGTGAAACTTGCGGGTTGACAAAAGGTTGTGATCATAATCCGAAGTCTTTTATTTCTAAAGAAATTAATATTAAACAAATATTTGATAATTTACTTAAAAAACTTAAAACACAAATTTTTCCTGATTTAATTAAAGGTGTTAGAGGTACTTTTAATCCAGAGCACATTCCTGAACATCTTATTAAAGCAATTCTTAGAGCTAAACATTCAATTAATGTTAATAAGGATGGCACTACAAGATTTGATGCTTCAGAATTGGCTATAACTCATTTTAAGCCTTGTGAAGTTTTTGTTTCTGTTGAAAAGTTGCAGAAGTTAGGGTATTCAAAAGATATTCATGGATTTCCTTTAGAAAGTGATTCTCAGATTTTAGAGTTGAAACCTCAGGATGTAATTCTTCCTTCTTGTTTGGTTTCACCTAATGAACCTGCTGATGAGATTCTTTTTAGGACTTCAAAATTTATTGATGATTTGCTTATTAATTTGTATGATTTGAAGCCTTTTTATAAGTTAAAATCAAAAGATGATTTGGTTGGTCATTATGTTGTGGGTTTGGCTCCTCATACTTCTGCAGGTATTTTGGGTAGAATAATTGGGTTTTCCAGAACACAAGGGTTTTTTGCTCATCCTTTGTTTCACGCTGCTATGAGAAGAGATGTTGATGGTGATGAGTCTTGTTTGTTTTTGTTGTTAGATGCTTTTCTTAATTTTTCTCAGAAGTATTTACCTTCCTCAAGAGGTAGTACGATGGATGCTCCTCTTGTTTTAACTTATTTTTTGAATCCTACAGAAGTTGATGATATGGCTTTTCATGTTGATGTTGCTTGGAAATATCCTTTAAACTTTTACAAGGCTGCTTTAAAATATAAAATGCCTTGGGAAGTTAATGTTGATCAGGTTGGTGATTTTTTGAATACACCTTTACAGTATGAGGGTTATGGTTTTACTCATTCAACATCTAATATTAATAAAGGTGTTTTATGTTCTGCTTATAAAACTCTTCCTAGTATGGAGGATAAGCTTAAGGGTCAGATGGATTTGGCTGAAAAAATAAGGGCGGTTGATAAAACTGATGTTGCTCGTTTGGTTATTGAGAAACATTTTTTAAAGGATATAAAAGGTAATTTGAGAAAATTTTCGTCTCAGAAATTTAGGTGTGTTAATTGTAATGCTAAATATAGGAGACCTCCTTTGTTGGGTAAGTGTTTGGAGTGTGGTGGAAAAATTATTTTTACTGTTTCAGAGGGTTCTGTCGTTAAATATTTAGAACCAAGTATTAGTCTTGCTAATAAGTATAATGTTTCATCTTATTTAAAGCAAACTTTAGAGTTAACTAAGAGAAGAATTGAAGATGTTTTTGGTAAGGATGCTGAGAAACAGGAAGCTTTAGGAAAATGGTTTGATTAATTATGTGAGTATTATTTGCACATAAGGAATTTTTTTTATTGTTAAGTATTTATCTATTAATCCTTGTTTTTTTACTATGAATGTCATTTTATATTTTTGAGTAAAATGATTGTTTTGCTCCGCAGGCTTGACATTTTAAAAAATATATTCCTGCTTCATTTGTTAATTTTGTGTCTGGTTTGCCACATTCTTTGCATAAGACAAATGTTTCTGCGTATTGGGTTATTTTTTCATTAATTTTTGATGCAGGGATTTTTGATCCGAATATGACTGCGTTTTTTCTCATATCTCCTGGTGTTGCTAATTCTTTTAGAACATATTTTAGTAGGTGTTCTATTTTTCTTTGGAGTGTTTTTGCTATTTCTACGAAGTTGCTTACTATTGTTTTATTTCCTTCTACATGTCCTCTTACTTTCGGTATGTTAAATCGTTCTCCGCTTGTAGTTATATCAGGTAATTCTTGTTTACCTTTTTTTAGCATTTCTTCGTAATTCATATATTTTCAGAAATGGTGTTGTTATTTAAAGCTTTTCTATTTAGAAAACTTTTTAAACACGAGAAATAAAAATTTTATTATGGTTTTGGAATCTTTAACAAATCCTTTTAAGGCTGAGAATAATCCTGGAAAATTAATTGTTTTAGGTTTTATTTATGCATCTGTTGCTACTTTTCTTAGTCTTTGGATTTTTAGGAGTTATTCTAGTTTAATAATGGTTTTTTTAACTGTTATGGCTTGCATTCCTTTACTTTATAATACTATTAAGATGGAGGAGGAAAAGGATCTTCAGGATATGGGTGAGCGTTGGCTTTTGAAGGAGCATAGTAAGGCTTTAATGGCTTTTATGGCTCTTTTTATTGGTGTTTCTCTTGCTTGTGTTTTGTGGTATGTTGTTCTTCCATCTGATACTGTTTCAGTTCTTTTTGAGACTCAAACAGCAACTATTCAAAATATTAATCCTTCAGTAACTGGTCAGGTTGCTGGAAATACAAATCATTTTGTTAGAATTTTTTTAAATAATGTTAAGGTTTTGATTTTTTGTGTGTTGTTTTCTTTTCTTTATGGTTCTGGCGCTATTTTTATTTTAACTTGGAACGCTTCTGTTATAGGTGTTGCGATGGGTAATTTTATTAGATCTAATCTTTCTTATTATTCTAGTTTATATGGGTTTGAAAAAACTGCTCAATATTTTCAAATAATATCTGTTGGTTTGTTAAAATATGTTATTCATGGTATTCCAGAGATTCTTGCTTATTTTGTCGCAGGTTTGGCGGGTGGTATTATTTCTGTTGCAGTTATTAGACATGATTTTGGTACTAGAAAGTTTGAGCATATTTTGTTGGATTCTGCTGATTTAATTTTGCTTAGTATTCTTTTGTTGTTTATTGCTGGTTTGTTAGAAGTTTGGGTTACGCCAGTTATATTTTAAATTATTTTTACAATGCCTGGTTTTATTTCAAAAATATCTCCATGTTCTATCATTTGATTTATTAAATTGTTAGCATTTACATGGTTTGAGCTTTTAATTAATTCTTCTATTTTGACACCCATTCCTTTATCCATTTCACATATTTTTTTAAGTATTTCTTCTGTGTTATTGATGGTGTTTAATGAGTTATTTTCTTCTATTATCGGTTTTGTTGTTTCAACTTTTTTCAGTTTTGTTTCTTTTAATTCTAGAAGTCGATGTTCTATCCATTTTAGGTTTTTGATTTTTTTTATTATTTCAGGTACAACGTATTTTTGTTCATTAAAAACTCTTGGTTTACCTATTACTATTATTATTTCTCCTATTTCATTTTTTTTAAAGTTATTTTTTTCTTCGAAAGTTCTTAGTTGTATTTTTCCACTACCATCATCTATTGTTATTGCATTTTCATCTAAGCTTATAACTACACCTATTATGTTTATTCTAGAAATTTTTCCTATAGGGGTTTCTAAGTAGTTTGGTTCCCAACCTTCTCTTTTTATGTATCTTCCTTCAAGTATATCCTTAATTCTGCATTTTTTTGCTGTTTGTCTTTTGACATCTGTCATTTTATAATTATATTTTTGATATTAATCCATGTCTTGGACTAAATATATCTCCTGATCTTTTGAGTTTTTCAATTACATCTTCTACTTTTTTCTCATCTATACCTTTTATTTCTGCTTCTCTTACTACATCTTCTACAGGTATTGTTTTTCCAATTGTTTTTTCAAGTTCATTAATTATTTCTCTCACCATTGATATATGTGATCTTTCGCTAGCACTTATCCCTGTTGTTATTCTATCAATATCTATTTTTCCTGTTTCTGGGTCTGTTCCTATTTGTGATAGACAGAAATGTACTAGTTCTATTGCTTTTAGTGCATCTTTTTTTGTCACTTTATCTGAAAGTCTTGTTTTTGCAGATGCTTCTGATAGTCTAACAAGTCCTTCAAGTTGTCTTGGTGATATTGGTATTGTTACTATTCCTTCTTCTGAGCCTGCTGAGTTTCTCATTTTTACGTAAAAATTTTTAATTTCATTTAGAGCGGCAGTTGTTAGTTCTGGTTTGATTGTTTGTTTTGCGTATGCAATATATTTTTTCATTAGGTTTTGTTCTATTACTTCTTCTTTACTCATAGGATCTATGTGTAATGATAATATGAAATCTGCCATTTTTTCGTCTCTTACAGAATCTGGCAAGTCTCTTATTGGAAATATTAGGTCAAATCTGTTGATTAATGTTGAGGGTAAGTCTATCTGTTTTGCTAATAGTTCATATGGGTCGAATCTTCCAAATTTTGGGTTTGCGGCAGCTAGAACTGTTGTTTCTGCTCTAAGGGTTGCTTGTATGTTTGCTTTTGAAATAGTTACTGTTTGTTGTTCTAGTGCTTCGTGCATTGCACTTCTGTCTTCAGGACTCATTTTATCCAACTCATCAATACAGCAAAGACCTTTATTAGTTAGCACTAGTGCTCCTGCTTCTAATGCGTATCCTCTTAAGAATTCATCTTTAACTACTGATGCTGTTAGTCCTGCGCCTGATGTTCCTTTTCCACTTATATATCTTGCTTTAGGTGCTATTTTACTCATTCTTTTTAGCAATTGACTTTTTCCTGAACCCGGGTCTCCTATAAGTAATATATGCATATCTCCTCTAGTGGTTATTCCTTTTTCTCTGAATTTTTTCACTCCACCCATCAGTTGTAGGAGTAGTGCTTCTTTTATTTTTTCATGACCAAATATTGTCGGGGCTATTGAGTTTATCATTTTTTCATAAACTTTTGGATCTTTGCTTAGTTCTTCAATTTGTTTCATTTCTTTTTTTGATATGTCAATTTCTGAGAAGTCTTCTTGAATTGGCTCTAGATAGTTTGATTCTATCATCAAGTCATATCTCGTGGATAGTCCTCCTGAAGTTAGTATTATTGGTACTTCTTTTATTTCTCCAACAATTTTTAGTTTGCTTCCTGGATTTGTTTTCTTTTCTGATATTGGTGATACTAAGTCTTTTTTTAGAAATATGTTTATTCTTTTTGGTTGTTCTCCTCCAGTTAAGTCTTCTGGTGCTTCTTCTAATACTAGTTTTTGTGCGTCAACTAGTTCTTTATTTATTAATCTGAATTTTCCTTTTCTTCCGCAAGAGCATCTACTTGGTTCTTTAAATTTAGTGTCTATTTGCAGAATGTTTATTATGTTTCCGCAGCTTGGACATTCAAATTTTGCGCTCGTAACTTGTGGTCTGACATCAGATTTTTGTCTTACTATTCCTTCAACTTGAACAAACTTATTTAGGTGTTTGCTTCTGATATCTCTTATCTTGATGTTGTGTGATTCAGGTATGTTTTTTATTCTGACACTGAAGTCTTTTACTTCTTCATCACCAATAGTTTTCTTTATCGCTAGCTCTGCAACTTTGAGTATTTCTTCAGGTGTTTCTAGTAGTATTTCTGCTATTTCAGGGTTGAATTTTGAGAGTTCTGCAAAGTCAACTATTAGAAAATCTTGTCCTTTTTGTAAGTTTTCAAGAAGTTCATTGTGATAGTTGGATTCTATGAACTCTTGAAACTTGTTAATTTGCTCTGTGATGTCCATCCTATTTTACTTTTTTCAGTGTTTCGATTAGTTTATCTAGAGCTAGGTGTACTGCTTCTTCAGATTTTGTTCCTGTGCAGACAACTTTTCCATTGCTAAATAGTAGAAATGTTGCTTTAGCTTCCATTAGTTTGAATACTAATCCTGGAAATTGTTCAGGTTCATATTCTGTGTTTTCTAATTTCATAGCCAACATGTTCAGATTTAAATCCATACCTATGCTTCCGCTTGCAACAATGTTTTGGATGTTAATTACTGGTTTTATTTTGATTTTTATGTTTATTTTTTCTAAACTTTCAATTATTTTTTGGATTGATTCTTCTACTTTTTTCATGCTTCTGGCGCCTGTGCAGACAACTTTTCCAGAACTAAAGATTAGTGCAGATGTTTTTGGTTCTTTTATTCTTATAACTAGTCCTGGAAATTGTTCAGGATTATATTCTGTGTTGCTTAGAGCAGCAGCCATTTTTTCCAATGGTATGTCATGTTCAAGACTTGTAGAAACAACGATGTTTACAACTTGTATGCTTATATTCTTATCTTTGTGTGTGAATACTTGCTTTTCTTCTTTGTGTGTAGATACTTGCTTTTCTTTTTCCATTTTTTTATCCCCCAATTGTTTTTTTTAGTCTAAAAAACGTGTTTTGTTTATAAATGGAAAACAAGTTTCATTTATAAAGGCTTTCGTTGTATAACATAACTTTTACAAGAAATATGCCTCCTTTGTTTCCTGTGGAACTTTCTTTTAAAAAAATTAACAAAATTCGATGAAATTACTTATTCATAACAAGCAATTTCTTAAAATCGAATTTTGAAATTAACAATAAATTTGTTCTTAATTAAAAAAAATAATTAAAATCAAAGAATTTTCTGAATTCTCTGATTAGTTCTGGAACTCTTGTTTTCAGCCATTCAAATATGTGACTTGTGTAACAATAAGTGCATATTGACATTGAGTCATGACACAAGATACAATTTGTTTCTCCTGTGTCTACACTTATTTCTGTTGTTTTTGTTTTTAGTTCTTCTATTAGCTCTGGCTTCACTTCGTAAAGCCAGGCTTCTATTTCTCTTTCTATGCATTCTATGCACACAGGGTTTGTTATAATCTCTTTGCATAACACACATTCATTCATTTTTTTTACCTCCTGGCTTGTGTGTGTTTCTAACCGGATTTTTTGCTTTTCTTTAGAAGAATTTTGCCAAAGAATCGTTCAAAACCCGGTTAAAAACACGAGCTCTCAACAAATCTTAGGTCTGATGGTTGTAAACATAGAACCAACTAACCAGATCAGGTACAGATTATTGTTATGGTTAGTTAAATTCATTGTTTTCTATTAATTTGGCTTGCTTATATTTAAATGTTTTTATGAAATTAGACTTTTTTTAATTATATTTATAAAAAAACATTGTTTATGCTTGTTTTATGGATTCAGATGAAGAGTTTGTTGTTGCTTTTGAAAAAAAAGTTTTTGATACTGTGAAAAATTTTAATTTGGTTGAAAAAGGTGATAGAGTTGTTGTTGCTTGTTCTGGCGGTAAGGATTCTACTTTGGTGCTTTATTTGTTGAACAAGTTTTTTGGTGGAGTTGTTGCTTTGGCTGTTGACGAAGGTATTAAGGGTTATAGGGATAAGTCTATTAATGATTTAAAGATTTTTTGTGATGAGCAAGGTATTGAGTTAAGAGTTTATTCTTTTGCTGAAGAGTTTGGTAAATCACTTGACAAGGTTTTGGATGGTAGTGTTAATCCTTGTACTGTTTGTGGTACTATAAGAAGGCAGATTTTGAATAAGTACGCCGTAGATTTTGATAAGATTGCTACAGGTCATAATATGGATGATGAGTCTCAAGCTGTTCTGATGAATCTGTTTAAAAGCAATGTTGATTTGTTGTGGAATTCAGGTCCTATTAGTGGTAAGGTTGAGGGTTTTGTTCAGAGGATTAAACCTTTATATTTTTGTTTGGAAAGGGATGTTGTCAGGTATGTTAAGCTGAAAGGTTTTAAGGTTTGTTTGATCAAATCTTGTCCTTATAGGGTTACTGCGTTTAGAAAGCAGGTTAGGGAGTTGTTGGATGATTATGAACTTAGTAATGTTGGTGTTAAGAAAAATATTTTAGAGAAACATCTTAGTTTGTTAAAAAATGTTAATTTGAAAAAGCGAACTTTTGGTTATTGTTCTGTTTGTGGTGGTCCTTCTCTTGGTAAGTTGTGTAAGGCTTGTCAGTTTATAAAAAGCTTTAAATAAACAGTTCTGTTAGTGTTTTTTTATGTTTATTGATGTTTGTTTTCCTTCAGGAAATGAAAAAGAGTTTGTTGTTCAAGCTAAAAAGTTAGGTTGTTCTGGCTTAATATTTGTTTATAACTCTTTGGATAAAAAAGTTTTAGAGACAGTTAAAGGTTTAGGTTCTAAGGATTTTAAGGTTTTTATTGGCTCTTTTAAGAATGGTAAAGGTGTTGATTACTTGTTTTCTAATGGTTCGAGAGAGGATTTTGAAAGCAAAAAAGTTGATGTCATATTTGATTTAGAGCAAAGTCTTAAAAATGATAAATCTCATTATAGGTCTTCTGGTTTGAATCAAGTTTTATGTTCTTTAGCTAACGAGAAGAATATCTTTATTGGCTTAAGTTTTGGAAGTGTTTTAAAATCTCCTGATAAATGCTTGGTGCTTGGACGAATGATACAAAACGTTTCTTTATGTAATAAGTATTCTGTTAAATTGTTAATAGCCAGCTTTGCTGAAAAGCCTTCTGAATTAAGGTATTGGAAGGATTTAGTGTCATTTGGAGTAGTGATTGGTTTGAATCCTAAACAAGCTAAAGAAGCAGTGGTTAGTTGTATAGGTTAGTTATTGTTATACTGACTCTTTCTCAAACAAAAGATTTAAATATAACCTAAATGTTGGTTATTATATGATAAATAAATGTTGGTTTTTAAAAGATAATTTAGTAAGAAAACTATTTGGAAAGAAAGAAATAGAAATAACAATAAAACAATTGAACGGCATAAGATTAACCCAATCTGAAAAAAATAGGCTTTCAAGGGATATTAGACCTAAATTTAAGGTCATTGAATTATTAGCAAAGCACACAGATTTATTCAATTTGAAAAAGAACGAGTTAAACAAGAGGATTATAAATAAAACGATTAAGGTAATCCTAAACGATCAACTCAGAAAAAATATATGTGCTATCCTTCTCTTTGGTTCTCATGTAGATAATTCACAAAGAGTGAATTCAGATATTGATATTGTTGTGGTATTTAAGGATGATCTTACATTAAAAGAAGTTACTAAGTTTCGAAAAAGGATTTTGGGTCAAGTAAGTGATAAGGTTGATTTGCAAGTTTTTAATGCATTACCATTGAAAATCAAGAAGACAATCGCTGATAAAAGTAAAGTTTTATTTAAAGATGCAAAGTTTAGAAAAGAAGAGTTTGCAATAACTATTTGGAAAAAATACTTTGATTATAAATTATATCTTTTAAAGTATTTTAAGGAGGCATTCATATGAACCGAATAAAAGATAAAATAAATGAACTGAATAATTTGATTGATGAACTAAAAACAATTATTTCTTTGAACATGAGTGAATATAAGAATGATTTGAAAACAAAAGCTGCATGCGAAAGATACTTTGAACGAATTGTTGAATGTATAACAGACATCTGTTTTCTAATTATAAAATACAAAAAACTAGACATACCTGAAGACGATAAACAAGCATATGATATTCTCTATAAAAACAAGTTGCTCACAAAAGATTTGTGTGTGAATCTCAAGGAAGCAAAAGGAATGAGAAACATCTTAGCTCATGAATATGGAAAAGTGGATGATGAACTAGTTTTTAAAGC
>JAHJDK010000060.1 GCA_018812505.1 Nanobdellota archaeon
CCCCCCATCTACTACAAGAATGTGGAGGCTATTTCCTTTGCCTACGAAACTGATGAAGACGCAGCAGCGGACATCCTTCCCGAGGGACTTGAACTCACCTCACCAGCGACTGCTTCGCTAACCTTATCTTTTCTTCGTTCAAGTTTTTCAGATATTTATTCCAATTTTCCCCAAAACTAAACTTTTTGGAATAAATATCCTCGTATAGTTCTATTCTCCGATCCATTTCTTCCACCATTCTGCAAACAAAAATAGTCGAATCTTATAACTCGTATACAATTTATTATTCTCCTTAAATACTTTTGTACAATAAAAATCATACAATCTTTTATTGATCTGCTCTAGTAGTATGCACGATTCTTCTAGGGATTTATGATATTTCACGTTCAATATCCACCTATCAATTGGCGGAGTAAAACCTTGTTTTCCTCTGAAAACAATTTCTTTTGGGACAATTCCTTTTATTATTTTGCGCATTAGTATCTTCGTCATTCTAGTATTAACTTTCCATTCTGTAGGTATTTTCTGTGAAAATTCAATAAATCGATAATCTAAGAAGGGACTTCTGACCTCTAAAGCATGAGCCATTGATGCTCTGTCAACTTTTACTAGAAAGTTGTCTTGTAGTGTGTTGAACAGCAAATCATGTATTCTCAATGCTTCTGCAAGAGAATTATCCCCTTTTTTGAGTGAAAACTCGAGTCTTTCTGTTGTCCATTTTTTATAACTCTCTGGCTTAAACCCTTCGTCCTCTAATGCTTTTGCATAGAAATACTTTTTATCATCTAAAGACAATTTGAATGCCTGCTTTAATAGATAAATAGAAGCAAGTCCTCCAAGGTTCTTCTTTGCAGGGATCTTATAACCAAGTTTTCGTATAAACTTTGGTAGATTATATATTAGATCCATCCTAGACCCCAGGAGGTGCGTATTATATCCACCAAAGATTTCATCACCACCATCTCCGCTCAATGCCACCGTTACATAGTTTCTAGCCATCTCAGATACTTTGTATGTTGGAAATCCAGAGTAATCCCAGAATGGCTCATCATAGAAGTAAGCAAAAGTATCAATCAAAGATTGAAAATCTTTTTCTTTAAAAAAATAGTGATGATGCCTTGTCTTAAAATAATCCTTGACTATTTTGATATAGTAACTCTCATCATATTTTCCTTCAAAACCGATGGAAAACGTGTGGAGATTCTTCAAATCTACAAATTTACTCATCGCACCAACTATACTAGAACTGTCTAGACCCCCAGAGAGAAAAGCGCCGACAGGCACATCTGCAATCAACCTTAAACGTGTGGCATCATAAAGCAATCGCCTTCCTTCTTCAATTAACTTCTTCTTATCATATACTGGATTATACTCAGGTATATTGTAATAATGCCATTTTCTTTCAACTCCTTTTGTTTGAAGATTGAAGATTAAATTTTGTCGGCCTTCAAGTTTGTAAATATCTTTATAAATTGATAGGGGCGCTGGAACAAATCCAAGAGAGAAATATAATTCAACAGCTTTTTCATTAACATTATTTTTAGTGTTAATCTTAAGACTCTTATGAGCCAGAATGGCTTTTATTTCAGAACTAAATATGAATTTGCCATCTCTAATACAGTAATAAAAAGGTTTTACACCCAGTCTATCTCTCGAACAGAAGAATATTTTCTTTTTCTTGTCATAAATGCAAAATGCCCACATTCCATTGAATTTTTTAACACAGTCAAAGCCCCATTTTAAGTATGCCTTCAGAATAACTTCAGTATCTGATGTGGATTCAAAACGGAATTCTTTCAAATTCTTTCTTATTTCTTGAAAATTATATATCTCCCCATTGAAAACAATAATTATATCTGCATCTTTTAGCTCTTCGTCCTTGTAAATCAATCTAGTTTTCTTCTTCTCTACTTGAAGTCCCATCGGTTGATGACCTTTCTCGCTTAAATCTATGATAGATAGCCTGACCTGTCCGAGTGAGACTTTATCATCCGTATAACTGCCCTGATCATCAGGTCCTCTATGGCGGATGGCCTTGTTCATGCTATTTACCAGTTTTCCTTCATTCCAGTTGAATCCATTTATTCCGCACATTTTGTCTCAGCGACATCCTTTGTGTCACATAGGTATTTATACCGTTTTTCTAATCTTTTATTAATCTTTTCTATATTATGCAGGAGCCATGAATATATTAACAGTAAGTATTAACACTAAGGCTTAAGCGGCCCCTGCAGAAAGGGTATTGCGAGAATCTCTCAACAGCACAGCGACCCGTTCTTGCTAAGCCTCTCAAAAGCCTCTTAACGCCTTTCTGAGACCCTTCTACTTCAACACGTGATTTCAAAAGGGATCTCATCGGTTCAGAATCGTAATGATGAAAAGGTTTATAAAGGCCGAAAAAAGGCCTCCTAACATGTATCCCTCCACTAAAGAGATTCAAGAAAAGTGCTATAACAATCAAGATCTGAAGGTGCTGGATATACATAGACGGCTTGCGGTTCCCATTCTTAAACTTCTGCTGCAAACCAAGATTACGGCAAATCATATAACTATCATACGTGCAATGACCATCATCTTAGGATTTATTTTCTTTCTTAAGGCAGACATAATATATGCTATTATAGGTTCATTGATTTTTGAGATTGGAATAATATTAGACACATTAGATGGGGCGATTGCACGTTATAGAAAAGAAAGTTCCTCCTTAGGCGAATTTATGGATGCTTTCTTAGATCACTTAGGGGCCACAGTCTTATATTTCTTATCTGCAGGAATATTTGTATACTTACGATCAGCAAATAAGTGGTGCTTGTTGATTACCATTA
>JAHJDK010000061.1 GCA_018812505.1 Nanobdellota archaeon
AATTATATCTCCAGTTAAATTTATCGAGAATAACTTTTTTCTCGTTTCTTTGTGTATTTTATCATATATAATTATTTTATCACATAATAAATCTATTCCGCCAACTTTTTTATTTAATATTTTCCAAATAAGACTTCCTTCTTTATCAAAAAAATATATTCCATTCTCCGGAGAATAAGTTGTTGCTACAAAGAATTTATTATTAGGAGATATTGAACATAAACCACCACCACAAGGGAAATCTATCTTTTTTTCAGAACCATTGGCATATTTTATATATATACAATGAAGTTTAAAATCCCACATTACAACAAATGATCCGTCTGATGCCAAGTCATAACTAGTTGAGTCTATATTTTTTCTCCATAAAACAACATTATTCTTTAATAACGCAACTTTCTTCGGAAGTAAACTTCGAATAAATAAATATTCTCCTTTTTTTAATATGCATAAATCATCAAAATAAACATATTCTCCACCAAGTCCGACTAAATTATTTTTTCCAAAAGCTAACTCAAAAAGTTCTTTGTATTCTTCAGACCAAATAGTATTTTCTTCTGGAACTTGATGATCTGACTTAAAAAGTTTAAACATAAACCCTCACCCCAAACTCTTCTTCAATCCCTCCAACAAACTCAACAAAATCTTTATCTTCAGTCAAGATCCCAACTTCTTTATCTGAAGTCTTATTCAACTCAATCACTTCTGCCAATAAAGTCATATCTCCTTCTTCTGGCATTAAACTGTCTCTTTGCGCTAGTTTCCTTAGTTTGTGTGAAACATATTTGCTTCTTATCTTTTCAAGCATTATTTCTTCTAATTTGTTTAGGTGTTTATGATAAAACTCTTTTATCTTTGATATAACTTCTTTTTCAACTTTAACATCTTTTTTCAATGAATACTTATCTATTACTTTTTCAAATCTTTTCTTCAATGTACTTTCAATTTCTTCGTAATTGAATCGTTCTTGATTTCGACAAAATCGCCTTATAGAAATCAATTGAAAATCCAAGTGCTTTTTTACTTCTTCAATTGTCGAAGGAGTTATAATAAAAGAATTATTATTTCCTAACTTCTCCAAATCAAACCTGCATTTACTCCCTAATTTGTAATCTCCAACATTATAAAATATTCTTGAAATTACAACATTTGAGTCTAAGACTAAAATTTTATCTTTAGGAGTTCCAAAATCAACTTCTTTTATTTCAGAATCTGCAATGTGTGATTTAATAGTTTTATAATAATCATCTAATTCTTCTTTGTCAGGCTCTATCAAATTAACAGTGTGCCAACAATAAAGAGCCTTATCCCATTCTTTCAAATCAATCATTCGTTTAATCAAGTAACACAAATAACTAGCATCATAAGTCAAACGAACCTCATTAATCTGATAATTAAGAGGAATCTTATCATCAGAATCATGCTCAGAAGCAGTATAATCCTCAACTAACTCTTTCTTTAAATCCTTAATATCCTGCCTTTTAGTATCATAAACAAGAATGGCATTGCAACAAATCAAGATATAACGATAAAAATGAATCTTATTATAAGTAGTAATCCCTTTTCTTAAATTAGCAATGGCTTTTTCAAGTAAAGCAATAAAGTCATCCTTATTATGGCCACTCTTTCTAACCTTCTCATGATGATTAACAAGATGCACAACTAAGAGATCATAGAGACGTTCATTTATATCATTCTCAATTTTCTTCATATATCTTAATTCTTTAGTTAGTTGGTCCATTTTAGATGATGTATTCTTTATCTTCAAGGATTATTCTCCAATGTTTATCAAGATATTCTGACTCACATTCTGCATAATGTATTTTTCTATGGCATAATGGGCATAAAACTAAAATATTCCAACTTTGTAATGTTTTTGGAACTTTTTTGTTTAATTCAATCATATGATGTGTTTCTGCATATATTGTGTCATCTTTCTTCTTAAATCCGGGATAACCACAAATTTGACAGGTGGCGCCTTTGATATTAATAATTGCGGTTCTTAATTCGGAAGGTCGTTTAATTTGATTAATGATTTTCTCTTCAAATTCGGGAGTTTCAGAATATTTTGCATCTAATTCTGACAAATAATTCTCAGAAAGTTCAGTTTTGTTTTGTATTTTACTTCCAAGACCATATTTATCGAACTTATATAAATTCAAAATTTTTGAACTTATAGTCTCTTGAGATCCGGCTATGAGTTTATTTAGTTCATTAGTAAATGTTTCACCATCTCTAATATAATGACACATTTGGTTTACACCTCTTGCACCAACCCCTAAGAATATCTCTTTTTCATCCATTGTCAATTGCATAATTCTTTTGAGATTCGCCTTATCGATTAAAACAAAGTCATCAAAAGAAAAGTTTACATTAATCTCATTTGATAAATGAGTTATTCTTGTTATCTTGACTTTTCTTACTGCATTAACATCTTGACCGGAAGTTATTACTATTAATCCAATAATATTCTTATTATTATTCAAAAATTCTTTTGAAGCTGTTGTAAACCGTGCAGATCTATAATCCCAAATAGCCACCTTTTCATCTAAATTTAATGATTCTTGAAGTCGTTTAAATTCGACATCATAATCTTCATTTGTTTTACCAAAACATATTAGTTTACAGTGAGATTTCCAACTATCTAACTTAACTCTTAAAATTATTTTAATTTCATTCCGTTCAATCAATTTCAAAACCTCATAGCACTATTCATAGAGTTAATTATTATCGACTTATTTCCTCCATCAAAGCTTTAAACAATGGTTCTTCTGACTTTACTTCTTTCAAATCTTCAAAGTAATCTTCAACATTACTTCTCCATCTTAACAATAAGTCCATTCTTTTCTTTATTGTTGCAAATGCAGTTCCAGCAGGTTGTTTTTTATCATATTCCTTGTTTATTTCGCCATCATTAATTCTTTTCTTTAATCCTACAAATCCTATTGCAACTTTGATTTTCTCTATCGGAATGTTTTCTTTTAAACTAAGAACTCGTTTATAGATTTCTAGTTGCTGTCGGTATTTTCCTGCATCATCTGGTCTTTTGCTGGTTTTCCAGTCTACTATCAAGTATTCTCCATTCTTTTTTTTGAATAATGCGTCTATTACTGCTACAAAATCAATATCATCAGCTGTTTCAATTAAATCTTTTAACTTTATAGTATATCTTCGTTCAGTGAAAACAATTTCAGGATATTCCTGCTTTATTTCTTCTGTCATTGCTTTGACATTTGCTAAGTACTCATTCATCTCTACTTTTTCACCAAGCAGCATTTTACTTGCCATTTCATGAACTTCGCTTCCAATTGTCAAAGCTGTTGAGCTTTCTTGAACTTTAATGATGTTATTTGTAAAATATTCATAAGGATTATCTGTTAATCTGGAAAATGATGTGTGTTCCAAAGAGTCAAAGTGTTTTTTCACAAATTCTTTAAGCCATGACTCATCATTCTCTAACAAAGACTTTGCTTCATCATATTGCTTATTAATAAATAAGTTATATGCTCGCTTGCTCTTCTCATTATAACTCTCACTCCCTTCCTCGCTTACTTCAGGCTCAGAAGTCTCGCAATAAGAGTTCAAAAACTCATTAGGCTTCGAAGTATAGATGTAAAGGGCTTTTTTAGCCCTTGTAAAAGCCACAAAGTTAATCCTTATATCTTCTCCTTCAAACTCAGCAAGAACGTTTTTAGAAGCTAAAATGGCCTCTACAACATAATCCTGAAAGCTTTTGGAATTATTAGTTCCTTTAGGCATGTAAATAACATTATCATATTGTTTTCCTTTTGCTTTATGAACTGTTGTCACAACTATATCTTTTTCAAAAGCATTCTCATTAGCCAGTAAATCGCTTGATTTCAAATAAAGGATTACATCTTCAAAGTTTTTAGAAGAAAGCTTTGTCAATGCTTCATTGCAAGCCTGCTGCAAATTTAAACTTGCCAAAACATATTCTTCCCCATAATGAATAGAAATTGGCATAATTAAATCATTAAATAAATTGTTTATATCCTCTAAGTTCTTGGTTTTCTCCCTTAAATCCTTAAATGCAAGACTTTTAGCATAAATCTCCTCTAAACTAGCTTTTGCAAGAGCAAAAGCTTCCTGCAAACTTACAGGAAAATAAGGAGTAAACATTGCATTCCTAATAGTTTGCAAATCATCAGAAAAAACTGCTTTTAAAAAATTAATAATATTATTCTTTGCCTCATCTGAAGCTGAAAAATAAGTTGTAGAATGTTCAACACCTCGATTCTTTAATTCCCTTGAAATATCCATTATCTGACCATTAGTTCTAGCAATGATTGCTGCTTTACCCAAGGCAACTGCTTTTGTAACAACCGCATTAACAGAATTCTCTTTAGAAACACTAAAAATCAAAGGTTTTGGACCAGACACCCCTTCAGCATTCCTAAAATTAGCCAAAGCATCAATATAAGCAGACTCTTGAGTGTTAGAAGTAAAGTAATTTTTTGAAAACTGCAAAATCTCATCAGTACTTCTAAAGTTTTCAGACAAAACCTTTTTAGTAGAATCATTAAACTTGTTAAAATTCAAAATGCTGCCACCTTGAAAACCAAAAATAGCTTGTTTTTGATCTCCAACAACAAAAAACTGGTCACCAACAGCAAGAGCAATATCCGCTTCAATTTGATTAACATCCTGCAACTCATCAACCAAAACAAATTTGTAATGAGGCTTCTTAGGCATAGCTAAAAACTTCAATAACAAATCAGCATAATCCATATCAGTAGCAGACTTTAAAGTTTCATAATGTTCATAAATCTTAACAAAATGCTCCAAAAACCTCTCCAAATCATCAAGTTCAAACTTTTCATCATTCAAAAAACCCTTAACCTCAGCAACATTAATAGAATCATAAGTAATGCCAAAACTCTTCAAATAACGAATAAGATTTTCAAGACGAGGAACAATAGTTTCAACAATGTACTCATCAGCGTAATTCAAAACTTCCTTCTCCTTTAAATATTCATAAATCGCAAATCTTAATAGATTGCTGGAAACAATCTCACCCTCAGGCAAAGCATCCAAAGCAAAAGAATGAAAAGTATGAATGTTCAATTTTGTTAAATCTGTTTTCAAACCTTTTTCATGAATAATCTCCAAAATCCTATCTTCCATCTCTCTCTTTGCTTTATTAGTAAAAGTCAAACAAAGAATATCCTGAGGAATAACACCAGATTCAAGAAACGAACAAAACTTATGAGCCAAAAGAAGAGTTTTACCAGTACCAGGATTAGCAGTGACTAAGACATTGCCAGGGACTGAAATTATGTTTTGTTTTTCTTGATTGATTGTCATTCTTAAACTCACTTGTTTAATCTGTTTAATTCTTTCTTGAATACTTTGTAAAATTTCTCAACTGTTTCCTTCATTTGTTCATACTTTTTTTCAAAATTTGATTCCTTTTCAATATCAAAGTCAAATAATAAGCCAATATTGGATCCTTTGTAATTAGGCATCTCATCCCAAATAAGTGTTCCTAACTCTTTTGTAATTGAAGATTCTTTTTCTTTTAATGCATAGAAATAATCTTTTTTTTGAAGGTATAAATCTATTTTCATAGATTTTTGACTAGAATTTAACTTGATAGTTATCCATCCTGAAGAAGTTCCTATTGAAATAGAATAATACGAGGGTGTAGATTGTTGAGGATTTGATAATCTTATAGTTGTTCCTTGAGTTTTACAATAATTAACAAATCCTTCAAAAAAAGCTATCTGCTTCAAAGCATTGACAGATAATTCACCACTTTTTTGAGCTTTAATGGCCTTTGCCCAATCATTTGGTTTAGCAACAATGTTAAATTTTGGTGCATAAGGTGAATCTCCAATTTGCCAGAGTTCCATTTTAATTGCAAAAAAACTTATCTCTTCATCAGTGTGATCATTTAGCCAATTAATGGCTTTCTCATGTTCTTCTCTAACTTCTTTGACAATCCAAATAATTATTTCTGCATCACAACCAGAAGCATAAGTAATAATTTGTCCTAAATGGGTATGATTGGTCTTTTCCAATTGATTCTCAATAATTATCTTTCTATTGGATGTTTTCTCTTTTGCAAGAATATCAACGTTAAAACTTCCAACATTTGCCTCAGTCTCGATTAATTCCATTTCAACACCGATTTCATCGCTTAATAATTCTAGGTTTTCCGGTTCAGCTAACCAATTAGTAAAATTAACAGGTTCACTTTGCCATTGTTTTCTTAAATCGATTTGTTTTAATTTTTCTAACATTTGAACATCCTCCAAATATTATTTTGTTCAAAATCATTTCATATTTGTTTTTGCAATTTCCATAATTTTTTTTAATTTTGAAATTGTTTTAGCTTCAATATCTTCAATATCATATGCATCAACTGAAT
>JAHJDK010000062.1 GCA_018812505.1 Nanobdellota archaeon
CTTTTAATTATTCAACAGAAAACATTTTGTCCTCTGTATTTAATATATTATAATAAAACATCTTTTTAAACTTTTCCCATCACCGACGAGAGTTCACACGAGTATCACATCACAACCAATAATGAGTATTGGCTTGAGCAGAGAAAATCTAAAAACAAAAAAATCGAAGATCACATATTTTTTTTCGGAGAAAGAATGAGCGTCAAGATTCTTGCACAGCATCTCAGCATGAAAGGAATAAAAGCAGAATCAAGGATTTCAGGGGATGTCGGAATGATAACAAACTCAGAATTCGGAGCTGCTGAGATACTGGATGAATCATTTGAGAAAATAAATTATGAACTCACAAAAATCAAGGGAATACCAATAATAACTGGATTTGGAGGAAAGGATTGCAATGGGGAATTCACGACTTTTTCAAGAGGAGGATCAGATTATGTCGCTTCACTTATAGGTGCAGCAGTACAGGCTGAAAGAATTGAGATATGGACAGAAGTAAATGGAGTCATGACAACCAATCCTCAAATCGTAAAAGAAGCCAAGACAATACCTTTGCTGACATTCAATGAAGCATCAGAACTTGCTTACTTTGGAGCGAAAGTATTACATCCGAAAACAATAATTCCTGCAATAAACAAGAATATTCCTGTAAAAGTACTGAATACATTCGAGCCAGAAAATGAAGGTTCAACAATAGTGTGTGATGAAGTGTGTACTCAAACAGTAAAAGCCATCTCATACAAAAGAGGAATCATAATAATAGATGTCAAATCAAGCAGGATGCTCAACGCACATGGATTCTTAGCAAAGATATTTGAGGTCTTCGCAAAATACAAAAAATCAGTAGACATGATTGCAACATCTGAAATAAAGGTTTCCATGAGCATTGATTGTGATGATAATCTTAGGAAAATAATAAGAGAACTAAAAAAGATTGCAAACGTTAAAATAAGCAAAAACAAAGCTATAATATGTGTTGTTGGACAGGGAATAAACAATAACATCTTTGTGACTGAAAAAATCTTTGGTTCACTCAGAGAAATCAACACGACAGTTGAAATGGTTTCCCAGTGCTATGATAATGTTAGTATAAATTTGGTAATAGAAAATAGTAAAGTCGAAAAAACAGTAAAATGTTTACACAAAGAATTAATACAATTATGAGAAAAAAATGGATAAATTAGATGATGACATCATAAGCATTCTGACAATGAATGCAAGAACACCATACCTTCAGATAGCCAAGAATCTTTCTGTTTCAGAAGGAACTATCAGGAAAAGAATATCAAACCTGATAAAACAAGGTGAAATCAAGAGGTTCACTGTCGAGGTTGACAAGTCAGCGTCAGCGATAATTGGAATTGAGACTGAAACAGAAACAGAAACAAAAAAGATAGTTGAGCAGATAATACGACTAGGAGTTAGTGAACTATACGAAGTCACAGGAGGATTTGATATAATAGCCAAACTCCCAAAATCAAGAGTCAACATGATAAACAAAGTTATAGATGAGATAAGACTGATTAAAGGAGTATCACATACAGAAACTTTTATGGTTTTAAAATAAGCATAAAAACAAGCGCAAAAAAATGAAAAAATTAAAAGTAGGAATTTTTGGAGCAACAGGAATGGTTGGACAAGAACTTATCAAAGTGTTGTATAAAAGGAAGTTTTCAATGAAAAAGTTAAGATTATTTGCCTCGTCAAGATCCAAAGGAAAACAAATCAAAATGCCTGATGGAAAATCTATAACAGTTGAAGATGTTGCAGAAGTTAACTATAAGGAATTAGAACTGGCTTTCTTTGCGATTGGTGGAGGTTGGCCAGAAGAGCAAGTGCCAAAAGCCGCAGAAGCTGGATGCATAGTGATTGATAACTCATCAACCTTCAGATACAATGACAATATTCCACTAATAGTGCCTGAGATAAACCCAAATACCATAGGTGATTCAAACATAATAGCAAATCCTAACTGTACAACAGCGATTGCTGCAGTGCCATTATACCAGATATACAAACATTACGGCCTAAAAAAAGTGATTATTTCAACATACCAAGCTACAAGTGGGGCTGGAAGTCAAGGAATGGTCGAATTAGAAGAACAATCAAGGAACTATCTGGCAGGTAAAAAAGTCGAGAACAAGATATTCATTCATCCAATACCATTCAACATAATACCTCACATAGATAAATTTCAAGAAAATAATTACACAAAAGAAGAAATGAAAGTTGTATGGGAAACACAAAAAATATTTGGAGATAAGAACATACAAATATCCTGCACTTGTGTAAGAATTCCAACAATGAGAGCGCATGCAGAATCAATAGTTGTTGAAACAAAAAAACCAATCAACCCAGAAGAGATAAGAGAGATATTTCAACATACACAAGGAATTGAAGTAAAGGATGATATTGAAAATAATGTGTATCCTATGCCTGTAACTGCAAGCAAAAAATTCAATGTGGAGGTTGGAAGAATCAGAAGAAGCATGGTGTTTGGAGAATATGGACTAGAGTTTTTCGTATGTGGAGACCAGATATTGAAAGGTGCTGCATTGAATGCAGTCCAGATTGCAGAGCAAGTTTTAAAACAAAGATTTAAATGACTATTGAAAGACAAACACAACAAGAAAATATTTGACAAAATTATAAAAAAAACAAAGAACAATTAAAGAAAGGAGAACTAAAAAATGACTAGAATAACAATTATAGGATATGGAAAAATGGGTCAGACAATCGAAAGATTGGCAAAAGAAAAAGGACACAAAATAGTTTCAATAATTGATCCAAGACAAGAAGGTTGTTTTAAAGAAATAAATGAAGAATCAATCAAAGGAGCTGATGTTTGTATAGACTTTACTCATCCAAGTGCTGCTGTTGATAATATAAAGAAAGTGGCTTCCTTCGGAAAAAATATTGTTGTTGGAACAACCGGCTGGTACAATCAGATGAATGAAGTGAAAAGAATTGTTGAAAAAAATAATATAGGACTAATCTGGTCAGGAAATTTTTTGATTGGAGTAAATGCTTTTTTCAAAATAATTGAAGAATCTGCAAGAATTTTCAATAATCTGGAAGATTATGATTGCTTAGCTTATGAAATGCATCATAAGATGAAAGCGGATTCCCCATCAGGAACAGCCAAGATGATGTCAGATCTTCTGATAAAAAATCTCAACAAGAAAGATAAAGCAGTTTTTAAGATACTTGACAGACAGATTGAACCTAACGAACTACATGTTGCAAGTATTAGGGGTGGCTCAATTCCAGGAACTCATGAAGTGCAATTTGACAGTCCTGATGATACTGTTTCAATCAAGCACGTCGCAAGAAGTAGGAATGGTTTTGCAAACGGAGCGATAATGGCTGCACAATTCATTGAAGGAAAAAAAGGATTCTTCAACATCAATGATTTGATGGATGATATGATTAAAAAAGTTTGAGGTGAATAAAATGTTTAAAGGATTATTTACGGCTATAATAACTCCTTTTAAGGAGGATGAAACAATTGATGAAGAAGCTTTGAGGAAACTGATTGACTTCAATATCAAGAATGGGGTTTCAGGGATTGTTCCTTGTGGAACTACAGGAGAAAGCCCTACCTTGAGTGCTGAAGAACACTTGAGAGTTATCGAAATAACAGTGCAACAAGTTGCAGGAAGAGTTCCTGTAATTGCAGGAACAGGTTCCAACTGTACAAAAAAAACAATTGAGACAACCCAAAAAGCAGAGGCACTAGGAATTAATGGTGCATTAGTTGTTAACCCCTACTATAATAAGCCAACTCAAGAAGGATTGTATCAACATTTCAAAGCAGTTGCAAATAGCGTCAAAATACCTATAGTGGTTTACAATATCAAGGGAAGAACAGGTGTTAATGTAGAAACCTCTACTCTAATGAGACTTGTAAATGACTGTAAAAACATTGTTGCTGTAAAAGAAGCATCTGGTAACATGGAGCAGATGAAAGAAGTTATCGCTCAAAGACCGAAAGGATTTAGTGTGTTAAGTGGAGATGATGGCTTAACACTTGAGCTGATAAAAAATGGTGGAAACGGAGTTGTTTCTGTTGCAAGCAACCTGCTTCCTAAGAAAATGAGTGAACTGACTTCAGAAGCACTAAACGGAAACTTTGACAAAGCAGAAAAGCTGAACAAAAAACTAGAAAAATTCTTCAATGCTGAATTTATAGAAACAAATCCTATACCTATCAAGTACATGGTTTCCCTAAAAGGCAGATGCAAAGAAGTTTATAGACTGCCAATGTGTAGCCTGACAGCCGTATCAAAGCAAAAAATCAATGAGCTGATGAGTGAGATGAACCTAATATAGATTTACAGGTATTTTAGAGGTAAGAGCATGGTTGAAAAAAAGATTCCGTTTACAAAAGGGCAGATATTGAAGTTGGCAGCGAAGTATCCAACACCTTTTCATATTTATGATGAAAACGCAATAAGAAAGAATGCAAGAGCATTTTACAAAGCATTTGACTGGGTTCCTGGAGGTTTCAAGAATTATTTTGCGGTAAAAGCAAATCCTAATCCTTTTATCATAAAAATACTCCAAGAAGAAGGTATGGGTGCAGATGCAAGTAGCTTTCCAGAGCTGATACTTGCAGAGAAAGCAGGAATCAAAGGTGAAAACATTATGATGACTTCGAATGATACTCCTAATGCAGAGTTTGTTAAAGCAAATGAGCTTGGAGTTATTATAAATCTTGATGATATAAC
>JAHJDK010000063.1 GCA_018812505.1 Nanobdellota archaeon
AAGTTTTTGCAAAGAATTCTCGAAAAATTTTCAGAGAAAAAAGATTTAGTTCATCCTATGCACTTTCTGCAACTGCTCATAAATGTTCTCAATCAAATCATAACTTTTAGCTTCTTCCAAAGTAACCCAAGCATGATCGACCAATTCTTCACCATCAACCTTAACAGTTCCACCAGCATAGTCAGCCCATAAGCTAATAATAATAGTAGAGAAACCATTAGGCCTGATAAAAGCAAGATTTGAAACATAACCAATATTCTTAATATCAAGATTTGTCTCTTCCTTAATCTCACGACAAAGAACCTTCTCAAAAACATAAAGCCAATGACTTGAAGTGTCTTTAGGAGAATTAACAAAGTCACTCATCTCAACCTTGCCGCCAGGAACACACCACTTATTAGGAAAAGCTTTCTCAGAAAGACCACGCTTGCAAATCAGAAATTTATCGCCTTTTTTAACAATGCCAGTAACAGCTATATAATGAGCTTTTTCCTTTATTGCATCCATAAAAACAAGCATTTAAAGTTAATATTTAAATAATTCCTCGAATTCATTGGAGTAAAATGCGATATTCCGGAAGCCTAGTAAAGAAGGAAAGAGAACAAATATTCGAACTATTCTTAAACCATGAAAAGCTAAAATTTAACGAAATAGAAAAAGCAGTAAATGTGAAATCAAACATGGCAGCGTATCACATCGAAAAAATGATTGAAGAAGGATTGCTGGGAAAAAAAGGATTATACTATTATCTAACAAAGAAAGGAGAACAATACATACCAATCTTCGAACACATCATTGGAGAAGAACTAAGCCCAACACCAGTTGTTCTTGTAAGCATTGTTAAAGACGACAAAATATTACTGATTAAAAGAAATAAGAGACCATACAAAGACTACTGGTCAATGATTGGCGGCAAGATAAAACTTGATGAAACCTTCGAAAAAACTAGTTTAAGATTAGTAAAAAACAAGACTAATCTAAATGGAGAATTCAAATCAATAAATGCGGTGTTTCATGAACAAGTAACAGAAGAACAAACAATAAAACATTCATTCATACTATTCTTCACAAAAGTAGAAGTACAAAACGAAGAATTCAAAGAAAGCAAAGCCGGAAAACTACAATGGTTCAAAATTGAAGAAATCAAAGAAAAAGAAATAATACCATCAGACTACTGGCTAATAAAAAACAAACTAAATTCCAAAGTCAAAATTGAAAGCGCAGAGATGAAAGAAAAAAACGGAAAGATTTCTGAACTGAGATTTAAGGATTAAAAAAATTTATATAAACTCAAAAACAACCAAATAAGAAAATGATTATTGACACGCACACTCATATAGATATATATCAGGGGGAGATTATTTCTCCTGAAAAAAGACTAGAAAATCTAAAGAGAGACATGAAAGAAGCAGGAGTTAACAAAGCCATAATTCTAACAGACATAGAAGCTAAATCAAAAGTCCTAAAAGAAGAAGAAATATCGTCATTAATAGAAAAAGAAAAAGACATTTTTTTGGCAGGAACAATAAAAGTCACTAACTACACACAAAAAGATTTAGACAAACTTGACAGGCTACTTAGAGAAAAAAAGATAATTGCAATAAAACTATACCCTGGATACGAAGAATTCTACCCTTATGAAAAAAAGTGCGACAAGATTTATAATCTATGCGAGAAATATAATATTCCAGCAATATTTCATCTGGGAGATACACTTGAAAATAAGAAACCAATCAAATATGCGCATCCAATCTACGTAGACGAAGTCGCGGTAAAAAGACCAAACATGAAAATAGTTATGGCACACTGCGGAAATCCTTGGATTGAAGACACCATGCTCATTATTAGCAGACACCCAAATGTTTACGCAGATATCTCAGGACTATTTTTCGGACCTGCAAAGCAGCCATTGACAAAGTACCTAGCAGAAAAGATAAAGATGATAGTTGCGTGGTGCGGCAATGCAGACAAATTATTATTTGGAACAGACTGGCCATGCAATGAACAGCTAAAACAAATGAAAAGCATGAACGAAAATATTAAGTTTGTCAAGAGTCTCAAACTATCAAAAGAAGACGAAGAAAAAATATTCTACAAAAACGCGGAAAAGGTTTTCAGGATTTGATTTCATAAAACACCAAAATACTTTCTAAATAAATCTACACCCTAACAAGTTCTTTTATCTTCTTTTCCACACTCATTGTTTTATTCTTTTTCAATAATCCTAATTTCTTCAAAATTATTTTTTTACTTACAGTAAATAATCTGTGAGGTTTTATTATGCTGTCAAAAAAGATGTTTCCTTGTTCCAGGTCTTTCTGTTTTAAATCGATTCCATCTTTTGCTTCTGGATTAGATGTTATCATACAACAAATTATATCTTCATAACTCTGATTAAATTTATCGTTAGATATTATAAGCGCAGGTCTTTTTTTATAATTAGACAAATCTGAGAAAGGAAACGCAACTAATATTATCTCTCTTTGATTAAACATTGTTCCATTGTTCATCATATTCATTATCCCAATCTTTTTTTAAAATATTCTCTGATAACAGCATGTTGGTTATGCTTTCAGAATCCAGTTTTAATCTTTTAAGAAAATCAGTTGTTTTTCTTATTATAATCTGATTCTTATCTGCAATCATTATCAGTTTCTCATTATCTTTGAATTTTACTTCATCCCTCATATCTTTTGGAATGCATATCTGTCCTTTCGGACTAAGAGTTATTTTTTTTATATCCATTTTACAAGTAAAAATATTTTTACATATAAAAATGTTGTGCATTTTCAAACAAAAACCTCCTTCTCAACCTTATCAAACTTTAACTTTATCTTCATATTCAAATCCTTATTCACAAACCCATTTCTCGTCTTTTCAAAACCATAAGTTCTCAACAAATCACAAACAGATATAAGCATATGATTCTGCACAATAATCCTCTCTCGCCTAAGCTTGCTATAATCCAAAATCCGATTGTTGAATTGCACAAATAACATCTTGTCTAATTTCATTTTAATTTATTCTAAATTATTAGTTTTTAATATACCCTGTGCAAGCGCATGTCCTGTGAGCAACATTCATCGTCATGAGATATTTCCGGAAGTCCAGTGAAAATTTTCGGATTTAAATTATAATTATCAAAAAAAAATCAAAACAACATTTCAGAAATTTTATAAACATACCAGATATGCCTCTGATTCTGTAAACTTATAATCGGAGGAAAAATTATGAGATATGAAAACTTACTCAACAAAGACTTTGAAGACATCTTAGGACAAGATGACGTTAAGAAACATCTGAAAAGCGCACTATTAAGCGAAAGAAACATCGTATTAGTCGGAGCACCAGGTATTGGAAAAACAACACTCGCAAAGAACGTCGCAAAACTAATGCCAAAACCAGAAGGAAAGCAAGCACCATTCATAAGGGTTCAAGGATCACCTGACCTAACAGCAGAAGACCTGATAGGAGACATCGACCCAATCAAAGCCCTGAAGTATGGACCAACAAGCAAAGAAGCATTCAGCCCAGGAAAAATATTCCAAGCAAACAAAGGAGTGCTATTCTTCGACGAAATCAACAGGTGCTCTGAAAAACTACAAAACGCACTACTACAAGCATTAGAAGAAAAGAAAGTAACAATCGGAAGCTACAAAGTGGATTTTGACGCAGACTTCGTATTCATAGGAACAATGAACCCAGAAGACACAAGCACAGAACCATTATCAGACGTATTCCTAGACAGATTCGACCTAGTGTACATGCACTACCCTGAAAGCATGGAAATAGAAAAAAAGATTGTTAAAAATTCAGGAAAACAAATAATAGAGTTTCCAGAACAACTACTAGAAGCATGCCTGAAATTCATAAGAAACCTAAGAGAAGATGAAAACATAGACAAGAAACCAAGCGTTAGAGCATCAATAGGACTATACGAAAGACCACAAACACACGCAATGCTCAGCAACCGAAAAAAAGTGGCTATCGAAGACATCCAAGCAATACTAATATCAGTAATCAGCCACAGAATAAGATTAAAACCATCAATCAAATACCTTAAAAAACCAGAGGACTATGTAAAGGAAGAGTTTGAAAAGTTCTGCGAAAAGGGTGGTTGTCTTTGACAGCTCACAACCAGAATATGAAGAAGTAGACGTGAAAAAAGCAGAAGCAATAGACGAACTATCCGGCAAACTCAAAAAAGATGATGAGTTAAACGAACTCATGAGTTCTGTGTTAGAAGGAGATAAAAACACAATAGATGACGGCAAATTAATTCTTGAAAGCATAAACCAAGGACTAGGCAGCTTTACACCAGACCTAATGATGAAAAACTTAGTCAGCAACTACAAGATAGCACTCAAGATGTACGGAGAAATGATTATAAGAAGATTGACAAACTACTCGCCAAACTACGTCGAGAAAAACATTAAAATACCAGAGTTTCAACGAGAGATAAGCAAAAATATTGAGGAAAACGTTGAACAATTAAAAACAAACAAACTAATATCAAAAGAGAACCACATAACAGATGAAGGACTATTCTTAAGCTCGATAGTGATGTACACAGAAGAACTAAATAATCTAGTGGCAAAAGGATTTGGAGAGAAAAGAAAAAAAGAAAAAGACATACACGGAGACAAAGAAGACTCCTGCAACTTTAAAAAATCAAGATACAAAGACATAGCCATAAGACAAACAGTCAAAACAGCCATCAGAAGAGAACACAAAGAATTATTGAAAGCAGACATAAAAGTATTTGAAAGAAAAAGCAAAGGAAAAATAACAATCATCTACGGACTTGACTCAAGTGGAAGCATGAAAGGAGACAAACTATCAACAGCAAAAAAAGCAGGAGTAGCACTCGCATTCAAAGCAATCCAAGAAAAAAATGATGTAGGACTAATAGTGTTCGGCTCAGACATAAAAAATGTTGTAAAACCAACAAACGACTTTATGAACCTATTGAAAAACCTCACAAGCATCCGTGCATCAATGGAAACAGACATCAGCAAAACAATAAATAAAGCGATAGAACTATTCCCAGCAAGAAAAGAAACCAAACACCTAATACTACTAACAGATGCACTGCCAACAAAAGGAGAAACACCAGAACAAGACACCATGAAAGCAGTCTCACTAGCAAGAAATGCAGGAATAACAATCTCAGTAATAGGAATAAAACTAGACAAAGACGGAGAGAAGTTGGCAAAGAAAATAACAGAGATAGGAGAAGGAAAACTATACAAAATAAAAGACTTAGAAAATGTTGATAAGGTTATACTGGAGGATTACTATAGCCTTTAATAGAAATCTAATATCCGATTCATTATATTTTTATTTTGAATCATACAATCAACAATGTGAACTCTAAGAACTTTTGATTCATGATAATGTTCAGAACCAATATAATCCAGTACAACTTCACCAATATTATCAGTAGACACAGAAACAGTTTTAATCAAACCCATAGATTCCGCCTGTTTGGCAGATATGTCTTCATGCATATAATTAGTAGGACATGGACAAACAATTCCAAATCCTCCTGTCGCTGCAGTTTCAGACTGACTAACAGATCTCATTGCTCTATCAATATTTAATGATGCATATCTAGACATCTGCACACATTCAAAATTAGGTAAAAAGCTCTTTCCAACAAAAGATAAATTAGAATAATTATTAATTAAATCAGAGTATTTTCTAATTATAGACGATGATAAGTAAATAAATAGAGATTGTCTTGATTCCCCAAGACTTGAGATAAGCCCTTTAATAAATTTATCTGATTCCTGATACTCTTCTGGTTTTAACCAACCACCATTAGATATAAGATTAGACTCATCAACACAACTATAACTCATCTTAATAGCTACAAATATGCGTTCATCAAGTGAACAATTGAATTTCTGATTGACAAACTGACTTCTCAATCTGTATAATTCATCATCATCTATATTTCTTAGTTTTACGAATAAATCATCAAGTTCTTTGTCAACTGGCTGTGAGAGTACATCAATATTTATATCTTTATAATAATCCAAAATATTTGAAGGAATATTCCAAGGAAAATGACATGTCAAGAAAAATCCATCTATATTCTCATAAATATCCTTATTATAATCCGTATTTAAAACATCTAAGAAAGGAGGAAGTCCTCCATCAATTATTACAGATTTTCTATTTCTATTGACTGCATCTGATGGCCAAAATGTCCTTGGTCCGAACGAGACCATAAGCCTATAATCAACATCCTTTAAACCTTGTTTCACATTCAAATAATTATTTTCAAAACTTTTACCTAAAGGTATTACTATATCAGGTTTAATACCAAAACATTGAAGATTATTGACATAACTAGATTCAGAAACAATTAAAGGATATAGATTCATCTCTTCAAAGCAATTAATGGTTCTTTTTATCTTTGAAGCTCCGCCAAGGCCACCCACAAAACCAGTAGCTATAACTATATCCTTGCCTCTTCTCATACAACAGATTATGTTAAAACGAGTTTAAAAAACATAACACTAAAAAAATTGTACAATACTCCATAATATTTATAAACTAGTACATTTCTACAAACATTATGAACAAAAAATTGTGTAAATTATTATTTATCCTATCGGAAAACAGCAGGATAACCACTCAAGCTCTCAGTAAAAAGATTCATTCTAGCCAACAGTCAGCGTCATACATGATTAATCAATTAAGAAAAAAGAAAATAATACAAGACTACAATACAATCGTTGACCCTGTAAAGTTGGGATTTACAAACATCCTAGTAGGCTTGAACTACCTAGTTTTCGATGCACAAACAAAAAAAGACATTCTAAACGAATTAAAAAACAACAACTCAATAGTTTCAATACAAGAAGGAAGCCAAGGAATAGACTTACTGCTAGAATACTGCGTAAACAATTTATCAGCATTCAACAAGATACACTCGGAAATAGCCCAGAAACTACACAAAAACATAGAGACAAAATTCATATATCCAATAGTTGTAAAACATAAATTCAAAAAAAAATATCTGATAAACAGCAAAGAGAATACAGAAGAAATGGTGCTATGCGGAGATAGAGAAACAAGAACATTAACAACAAAAGAACTAGAAGTGCTAAAAGAACTAGTAACAAAGTCAGACATCACATACAGCAAGTTATCACAAAAAACAAAGATGGCAGCAAAAACCATAGTCAACATAAAAAAGCGACTGGAAAAAGACTTCATAATCAGAGGTTACAGCTGTGTATTCAACTATCAAAAACTAAACATAAACAGACAGATAATATTCCTAAACATGTCAGAACCAGGAATAAAAGAGATGAATAAACTAATATCATACTGCTCAATGCACAAAAACATTACTGAAACAGTCAAGATAATAGGACCATACCACATAATAATAATAACCGAATCAATAAAAGAAACAAAAATACTAGAAGACCTGAGATCAACATTTGCAATAAAAGATTACTTTATAACAAACATAAAAAATCTACTAAAAACAACATACATCCCTGAAAACCTTTAAATATACATACCTTCTCTGCTATATAATGAAAATACTTGCATTCACAGATCACCACGGAAGCCCAGAAGACTTTAAAGAAGTAGCCAGAAAAGCAAAAAGCGCAGACATAATAATATGCGGAGGAGACTTCACAATATTCGAGCACGAGATAGAATATATCATGGAACAGATAAACAATCTACCAAAAAAAGTGCTTATAATACACGGCAACCACGAAGACGAGGAAACAGTGAGATTCCTAGCAAACCACTTCAAAAACGTAGAATTCATACACAAAGGATACTACGAGATAAAAGATTACCTATTCATAGGATACGGAGGAGGAGGATTCTCAACCACAGACCCGGAATTTGAAGAACTGTCAAAACAATTCAAACAAATAATGAAAGGTAAAAAAACAATTCTAATAACACACGGACCACCATACGGCACAAAAACAGACAAGATTGGAATGGGATATGTAGGGAATAAAAGCTTCACAAAATTCATCAAAGAGGCACAACCAGAAATAGTGATATGCGGACACATACACGAAACATTCGGCAAAAGAGACAACATCGGAAAAAGCAAGGTCATAAACCCAGGACCAGAAGGAGAAATCATAGAACTAAAATAAAAAAAT
>JAHJDK010000064.1 GCA_018812505.1 Nanobdellota archaeon
ATTAAAGTGTCAGAGCCGCTTTCAACAGTCTTTGCAAGGCTTGCAAAGACAGGAGATGAATTCTTATTAACCTCGAGACCACCGCTTCTGCCGCCGTCAAGAAGCGTCATCTTCTTAGTCTCTTTTTTAGAAGCTGTTTTAACAGTGTAAATATAAATTCCAGAACTGACTGCCTCACCATTTTTGTTAACACCACCCCAAACAGCCGAATAATTCCCGGCTGTCACAAATTCTTTCTTCGCAACTTCCTGACCAAGCAAATTATAAACCGCAAAAACCCCATGCTCCAAAACTGAAAAATCAATTGAAGTCACAGGATTAAAAGGATTAGGATAATTCTGCTTTAAAAAATAATCTGTTACAACCCTTGTCCCGTCAGAAACAGCATTCATAGTCAAAAATAATTCATAACCAAAAACACTAGATTTTGCGCTGGAAAGAACACTCTCGCCTCGCTTGTAAGAAACATCTACTTGCTCAACATTCCGACCCTTCTTATCAAAGACGTGACCATCAATAGTCACATTCCCAGCCATCAAAGGTGTAGCCAATAGGTTTAATGATAACAAATAGTTGAAGAACTTATTTTTAAAAAAACCCTTAGTTTTCTTAAAGGCATTATTAACCATTCCTTCAAGAGATTCTACTGTTGAAAAAACACTTTCAAAAACCATTAAACAAAAGAAAACACAAACAAGTATATAAAACTTACTAATGTAAACACTAAAAAGTAGTGAAAATAGTTTGTTTAAAACAAAAAATTATTAAAACAATTCTTTCAAACAACATTTCATGAACAAAACAACAATCATTCTAACAATAATAATATTATCCTTAACGCTTATAAGCTGCAAGGAAACAATTGAGGAGGAAAACACAATGAACAGATACGCAATAATAGAAACGAATATGGGAACAATGAAACTAGAACTATATGAAGATAAAGCACCAATCACAACAAAAAACTTTATCGATTTAGCAGAAAAAGGATTCTACGACGGAATAATATTTCACAGAGTGATAAAAGACTTTATGATACAAGGAGGAGACCCGGAAGGAACAGGAACAGGAGGATCAGGCTACGAGATAAAAGACGAGTTTCACCCAGACCTAAAGCATGTTTCAAAAGGAATACTATCAATGGCCAACAGAGGACCAAATACAGGCGGAAGCCAGTTCTTCATCACATTAATACCCACGCCATGGCTAGACGGCAAACACGCAGTATTTGGAAAACTAGTTGAAGGAGAAGAAGTGCTGGATGCAATAGGCACAACAAAAACAGGTGCAAACGACAAGCCAGTAACAGACATAATCATGAAAAAAGTAACGATAAGCCAAAAATAAACCCAAAAAAATAGTTATAGAAAAATATTTAATAATCAGTGAACACAAATAATGAACATGGGGGAATTACAAATTTCTAAAAGAGCAGCAGGCATAAAGCCAAGTGCAACACTAGCAATATCTGCAAAAGCCAAAGAACTTGCAAAAGCCGGAAAAAATGTTATAGACCTAGGAGCAGGCGAACCAGATTTCGAGACACCAACAAACATAAAAATGGCAGCCAAAAAAGCCATAGACGAAGGATTCACAAAATACACTACAAATACAGGAATCCAAGAACTAAAAAAAGCAGTCTGCGAGAAATTAAAAAAAGATAATAACCTGACATACACAGAAGAACAAGTAATCATAAGCAACGGTGCGAAACAAAGCCTCATAAACACATTTCTAGCAATACTGGACGAAGGAGATGAAGTAATAATACCAAAGCCAAGCTGTGTGAGCTTCGAAGAGCAAGTGATATTGTGTGGCGCAAAACCAATATTTGCGGAAACAGAACACTTCAAAATAAAAGCAGAACACATCAAAAACAAGATAACTAATAAAACAAAAGCAATAATTCTCAACTCACCATGCAACCCGACAGGAGCAGTTATTGAAAACGAAGAAGTCAAAAAAATAGCAAACCTGTGCGTCAAACACAACATTATATGTGTAAGTGATGAAACCTATGAAAAGATAATATACGACTCTAAAAAAAACTTGAGCATCGCAAGTCTCAACAAAGATATCTATGAAAAAACAATAACAATCAATACTCTCTCGAAAAGCTACTCTATGACTGGATGGAGGATAGGCTACTGTGCAGGTTCAAAACAATATATAGAAGCGATGAGCAGAATCCAAGGTCACACAACCTCAGCGCCAAGCAGCATCTCACAAAAAGCAGCTCTGGAAGCACTGAGAGGAAGTCAAGAAGCAGTCGAGAGTATGAGAAAAGAATTTGAAGAGAGAAGAGACTATATAATTAAAAGACTTAAAAACATGCCAGGAATTAAATGTTCCAAACCACAAGGAGCATTCTACGCGTTCCCAGATATAACAGGAACAAAGTTAGGATCAAGAGAGTTCTGCGAAAAACTACTGAAAGAAGAACTTGTAGCAATAGTACCAGGAGAAGCGTTCGGAGAAGACAGGTGCGTAAGGATAAGCTTTGCAGCGAGCAAAGAAAAACTGAGAGCAGGAATGGACAGATTAGAAAGATTCTGCAAAAAAAGGTTGGGAAAATGAACAAGAAAAAATTCATAAGACATAAAGAGAAGATCATTATATTAACTAAAGGAAATATTTGTAGAACAAAAAAAGAATTGTTGAAAACAACTATCTTCAAGAAAATACTGTTATTATATCTGGAATTCCTGAGACAAAAAGACTCACCACTGCTAGGAATAATACCAGAAGAGTATAAAAATAACAAAAAAAAATACAGCGAAAAAATACTAACCCTGCTACAATTATTAGTGGAGAAGAACAATTGTGTTGTAAAAGCAGAAAACAAAGAACTAGAAGGATTCTTCAAGGATACATACCTATTGAACCAATTCGTAGAAGAGTTATACAACTACTGGAGAAACTACGAACGATTTCTTATACTATTATCAGGCAAAGATAAAGACTACCACGAAAAGCCATACAGGTCATTCAAAAACATATTTGAACATCTAACAGACCTGGTGAGAGGAAGTTACAGAGACATATGTGAAAACATAACCAACAAACACCCGAGAGTGTACAGGCAAGTGTCTGCAGGATTCCAAGTAGGGATAATTGCATCAAAGCCGAAGTTGAATATTCCTGTAATATACAACAAATTGAAAAATATATCCTACATAAGGCAAGTGCTAATCGAACCGCCGCTGATAATAAACCCTCCAATGAACAAGAGAAGCGGCTCATTCAAGGAGATAAAAGAAAACATTTTCCAACAGCTCGATATTAAACCTGAAGAATGGCTGTGCTTCCCTGCAAAGGTCGGAGAGTTGAACATACAAGTATTCTTCCACTACGAATTCATAGCATTAGGAACTGCGCTGGCAAACCTGTTTGATCTCGCAGAAGAGAAAGACCTGAATAAAAAACCAGATGCAATATACTTGTTTGGAGTGGACGAAGAAGATATCAAAAGATTCGGAGAGCCACAAACAATATTTTACGATGACAAAGAAAATGACTTGATGATAGGATTTGTGTCTAGAAAAGAAGAATACGGGTATTTTGGATACCTGAAAAAGATGATACTAACACTCCACAACATTATATGCCTGAAAAAAGGAAGACTACCAGTGCATGGAGCCATGGTTAAAATACTGTTCAAAAACGGTAAGAAGAGAAACATAGTAATAATCGGAGATACTGGAACCGGTAAGTCAGAATCCATAGAGGCATTCAGAGCTTTGAGTCAGGAGCACATACGAGACTTAACAATTATATTTGATGATATGGGATCATTCGATATAAAAGATGGACAACTAAAAGCTTATGGTACAGAGACAGGCGCATTCGTGAGGTTAGATGACATGCACCCAGGATTTGTATACGGAAATCTTGACCGATCAATAATAACGAGTCCTGACAAGGTAAATGCAAGAGCAGTGCTGCCCATAACAACAATGAAGGAAGTGACTGAAGGACAAATAGTTGACATGGTGCTATATGCGAACAATTATGAAAACGTGAAAGACTGTAAGCACATAAAAGAGTTCAGAAACTGGAAAGAAGCTTTTAAAATATTCAAAGAAGGAAAAAGAATGGCTAAAGGAACAACAACAGAGTCAGGGATGACAAGCAGCTACTTTGCAAACCCATTCGGACCGCCGCAATACAAAGAACTACATGAAGTGCTTGCAAAGAAATACTTTGAACATTTTTTCGAAAAAAACATATTTGTTGGTGAGATAAAAACCATGCTCGGAATACCTGGGTACGAAAAAAAAGGACCTGAAAAAGCAGCGAAAGAACTCTTCAAATTCATCAATGTGAAATGATGAGTGAAACAAAGAACAGAATGATCAACATCTATAAGCAACTATTAAAAAAACATAAACCTCAAGGATGGTGGCCACTGCTCAACTGCAAAGGAACAAACCCTACAAAAACAGGCAGCATAAAAGGATACCACACAAAAGATTATTCTTATCCGCACAACGAACAAGAAAAGTTTGAGATAATAATAGGCGCAATACTAACGCAGAATACAGCGTGGCCGAACGTCGAGAAAGCACTTTTAAATTTAAAAAAACTAAAAGCTATAAACCCAAAAAAGCTTTTAAAACTAACAGATAAAAAACTTAAAGAAGCGATAAAACCAGCGGGCTACTTCAACCAAAAAGCCAACTATCTAAAAAACATCACAGAATTATTCATAAAACTAAAAGGCAAAACACCAACCAGAGAAGAACTGCTAAAAATAAAAGGAGTAGGCAACGAAACAGCAGATTCAATACTACTATACGCATACAAACAACCAGAGTTTGTCGTCGATGCATACACAAAAAGACTGCTCAAACTAGAAGATAAGAAATACGAAGAAGTAAAAGAATTATTTGAAAAAAACCTGCCAAAAAAATATGAACTATACCAAGAATACCACGCACTAATAGTTGAAGAAGGAAAGAGAAAAGTTAATAAAGTAATAAAAAAACAAACATTAAAGAGGTGAGCTATTGGTTGAAGCATTAACAATTCTGACAAGCATAGCAGTTGTGTTACTAGCAGGAATAATACTAACAATATTCTCAAGAAGAATACTCATATCAAACGTTCTAATACTAATAGTAGCAGGTATGCTATTCAGGCTTATAACTCACAACGGCAAACCAGTATTTGAATTCTCATCAACATTCCTGATATCAATATCCACACTAGCACTAGTAATGATAACATTTGACGGCGCATCAAGATTCAAACTAAAAGAAGTGGATAAATTCTCAGGAGATGCAAGCAGATTAGTGTTGTGGTTCACAATAATGAATATAATACTATTAACAACCTTCACAAACATAATGTTCTTCAACAACCTGTCAACAAAAAACATATTGTTCTCACTAATATTTGCTATAGTAATGGCAGGCACAGATCCAGGAGCAGTATTCTCCTTCATGAAAGGAAAAATGCTCAACGTCATAGAAATACTAGAAATAGAATCAATCATAAACACACCAATAATAGTATTAATACCATTCATAATACTAGACTTCATAACCGCATCAAACAGTTCAATGAACGGATTCATAGACCATCTAATACCATTCCTAAGACAGATAATAGTAGGAATAGGCGCAGGAGTAGTTGTAGGAATAATAATATTCAAAGCGATGAAAGACGTATATCACTACAAACTATCACCTCTAGCAATCATAACCGCGACACTACTGTCATACGTGCTAGCAGAAAACCTAGGTGGAAACGGCGTGTTAAGCGTGGCAACAATGGGATTAGTATTTGGAAACATATACGTCAAGAAAAAACTGTTCTTACAAGAATTCAGTTCGATATTCTCAGGAGCACTGCAAATACTAGTATTTATACTAGTAGGATTCATAATAGAAATAGACCTATCATTAATACTAATTATAAAATCAATAGTGTTATTCAGCATAATGATAATAGCAAGATGGCTGGCAATCAACATTGCACTACAAAAAGAGAAATATAAAGTAAGAGAAAAAATGTTCATGACACTAAACCTGCCAAAAGGAATAGCAGTTGCAACAGTTATATTCTCACTATCAATAATGAACATTCCAGAACTAAACATAATAATAGACCTAATACTATTATTCATAATATACTCAGTAATACTATCATCAATAGTAGACCATTACTCAAAGAAATTCATAAATATAAACCTGGAAGAAGATTAAGAAATAGTAGTGCCCTTAAAACGCTTGTTCTCCAAAATATCAGCAAAGTTCTTCAAATCACAACCGTCAGCAATAACAACCGTTAAACCAAGAATCTCAGCTTCCTTACTTGCAATAGGATCAAAAGGCAGATTAGCACCTGGAATCCACTTATCACCAACAATCTTTCTAAAATCGACCCAGCTGACACTCTCAAACTTTTTAGCATCAGAAAACAACTTAGGATCCTTATCAAACACAAATTCTACATTGCTCAAATTAATAATCTTCTTAACACCAAGATTTTTAGCCAGTAAAACAGCAACCATATCAGTGCTGAACCCAGGCTTCCAGCCAGCACCAACCAACACCTTCTCCTTAAAAATGATTTTAGCAGTAGGATCAGTTATTATCCTAGGATGAGCAGCACCCCTAAAAATAGTTCTTAAAAGATGAGCATTCAATCTCGTAGCGTGGATGCCCAACCAATCCAAATCCTCAGAATGCAAAGAAGAAAGCTCACCTGCAGATTTCTGATAAGTCCTTGCAGTGCTACCGCCACCACAAACAATCACGAACCTAAAACCCTTAGAAATAAAACTATCAAGAACAACCTTGAACTTCTTAAGATAATCAGTATCAACACCATCAGGAGCAATCAAAGAACCACCCAAACTCAAAATAACAGTTTCCATATAAATACAGTTATAGTTGCTTTTAATAAAGTTTTTCAAAAAATAATTTAAAGTAGAAACATTAACTCATGAGTAACATGGTTAAATTTAAGAATTATGAAATGTTCAGAATGGCTTCCAGACAATCATCAATTTCATTAGTACAGCCATTCATGAAACACTGGAGTAAACATGGATTAAAAATGTGGCTTACCATCTACGAAGAATTTCCACAAAGTTTTTACTACATGGACAAAAAATCATACGGACAACTAACCAGAAATATTTTCAAAATTATATGCAAAGACCAAGAACACCTAAAAAAATACGAGCCAAGAAAGAAAGCACTATTAAAAACAGCCAAGGCACTGGCAACATTTAAAGAACAGGATAACCTGACAAAATTATTTGAGTCATACCTAAAAGCATCTGATGATTTTGGAGAATACATAATCGGAAGCTTCGCTATGGACGAACAACTGCAAAAAAAACTTCAAAAAAAATTTCCAAAAGAATTCGATTTAATAACCATGCCCTATAAACTGACAGAATACCAGAAAATGGAGCAAGAACTGATAAGCAAAAAACCAGAAGAGATAGTAAAAGAATTTTGCTGGCTGAACATATACTCAGGATTCGAAAAAATCTACGACGTGGAATATTTCAAAGAACTAAAAAAAGAACTATCAAACAAAAAAATAAAATCTTTAAACGAACAACTCAGAAAAAACAAAGAAGAATTCTGCAAATTCACAGAAACCATAAAAGATGATGACTGGAAGGAAAAATGCATTCTAATGCATGAATATGCAAACATCAAGAATGATAGAATTGATGCACTAAAAAAATCAGTATTCTACCTGACAAAATTTTATGAAAAACTAGCTAAAAAAATCAAAGATCCAGACATTACCGGAAGAACACTGATAAACACCTCACACGAAGAAATAAAAGACATCATCAAAGGAAAAATAAACTGTGAAGAAATCAAAAAGATAAATAAAGAAATAATTTTTTACTATGACCATGAACTTGTAATAATCACTGATGAAAAAAAGATTAAAAAAATTAAAGCGCAACTAAAAGAGAAAAAAAGAAAGTCGAACTCTATAAAAGGCAGCGTCGCAAACAAAGGAAAAGCAATAGGAAAAGCAAAGATAATCACAGATGTGAGAGAGTTATCAAAAGTGATCAAAGGAGACATAATCATTGCAAGAGTTACAGACCCAAGATACACAACATACATAAGAAAATGCAAAGGAATCGTAACAGACGAAGGAGGCATTCTATCGCACACAGCCATAATAAGCAGAGAACTAGGAATACCATGCATCATAGGAACGAAAAACGCGACAACCACATTCAAAGACAATGACCTAGTAGAAATAGACGCTGATAAGGGAACAGTTAGAAGAATAAAAAAGCAATAATTAATTAAACAGCTAAACAATTATAAACAACTTTTCTTTCCCAAACAATAATAATGCTTAAGAAACTAATAACCGCCCTGAAAAATGAACACTTAGGATATGTGATAGGAAACTTTGCTTCAGAAACACTAATACATCCTATAAGCACAACAAAAGAAATAAACAAGTTCTTGGCCAACTGGATTCTAAATTATAAAGAAATACCTGAAAACGGACTTAAATTTGAACAGCACTGTCACTCACAGTTCTCAGAAGGAGCAGAACTAACAGATATAATAAAATTCCTGTTAGAAAATAATTTTAGATTCTGCTCAATAACAGATCATGGAAACACAAAAGCATTTGACTCACTAAAGAATGGCTCATACAAATTAAGTATGACAGATAAAAAAATAGACATACAAACAAGCCCTGACAATAGATACATGACTATCCACGCAGACAACAAAGAACTAACACTACTAAGATCAATCGAATACTGGACAGACAAAGGAGAGATAGGAATACACGGATTTAAAGGCGAACTGCCAAAGAAGAGAATACCACTGACAGAAGCGATACAAAGAGCAATAGATGGAGGAGGATACGTAATAATAAACCACCCATACTTCTGGGAAGGAATAGGATACTATGGAAGAGAAAACATCGAGATGGCAGTAAAACAAGGCGCGATTGCAATCGAGAAAAACGGCACAGAAATACCACCACAGATATACTCCTGCATAAGAGCAGAAAGAGACGCCAAAGAATTCAACATAGCATTAGTCACATCAGGAGACGCCCACAACCTATACATGTACGGACAAAGCAGACTAACATTCAGTGAGGAAGAGTATGTGCAAACATTAAAGAGATTTTCAAATAATCACGCAGACACAATAAGAACAATGATTCAAACAAAACAATTCAAAACATACCTCAACTATTTAACACCAAAACAATTCATGAACTTCTTCTCATTCGAAGACACAAGCGAAGCACTAGAAAGATTCTCACAAAACAGCTAAACAAAAACATTTTTAAAACAGATTCTCAAACCAAGAAGAGATGTTCAAAAACAAAGTTATACTTGACACAAACTTCCTGCTGATACCAGGACAATTCAACGTAAACATATTCACGGAGATAGAAAGAATAATGGATGTACCTTACAATTTATGCATAATAGACAAAACACTTGAAGAATTAAACAAGATAATGAAGACTGGAAAAACGAGAGATTCAAGTGCTGCAAAGCTTGGACTAGCCATTCTAGGAAGCTTTACAAAACAAAAAAGCTTAAAAACACTCGCAAGTTTCCCTGAGAAAAGCGTTGATGATGCTATTGTAAGAAAAGCAA
>JAHJDK010000065.1 GCA_018812505.1 Nanobdellota archaeon
TCACTAAATGAAAGAGAAAAAGCAATACTAAAAATCTGGTTCTACAAAAATAGAGAACACCAGTACTACCTAGAGAAAGCATTCACAAATCTAGACAAGCATCTCAAAGAGATTGAAGGAGTAGCAGTTGATGAACTAAATAGTCCTTCTATTTCATTAACAGTTGTTTCAAACAATGGACTGGCAGAAAAAGGGCTTTCAGATGTTGAAATAACCAATCCTGACGGTGTAAAAAGAACTGTGAAATTCAAAGTGATAAGAAAATCACAAGTCCAAAAATCAAGCAATTACTACGGACTTTACGATCCTCAAGTAATATTTGGAGGATAAATAAGAATAAAATAGAGACTACAAAAGGAGGAAAAACAAAATGAAAAATTTAGAGAAGAGATTGCTGTTAGTAGCAGTAATGGTTTTATTGACAGTCATGATAGTGAACAACGCTCTTGGACAACCAGTTGCACCAGGAACGCAAACCCCTACATCAAGCAACAGGGGAACTGCAGCAGGAGACGCATCCCTAACAGCAGAAGGTGGAAACGTCACGAATGTTGATATAACAAGCACAGGAATAACCGGTAAATGGGCTGGTTTCTACGGAGACGTTACAGGATCTATAAGCTTAGAAGATGGAAGTAGTAATAACTTCTACAATTGGTCCAGCGCAAGTCCATCAGGAGAAGTATATGCATCATTGGCACAATCACCTAGTTGGGGAAGCATAGCCTGTGGAGACTCAACAACAGTTGCAAACCAAGTAGCAGCACTAAACCTAAGCCTAGGAATGGACAATTTCACAAAAACTTTTTGCGAAACATGCGGTAACCATTCAGCATTTGTTGTTGGAGGAACTTCATTTAGCGATGATGAATGCACATACAGAACAAACGTGTTCAACCAAACAGGAACACAAGATACCAATTGGGATCAAATATTATTGACTGATGGAACAAATGCAGTATACTCAACAATAATACAACAAGACAATAATGGCTTTGACGGAAGCACACCTGACTTCCAATTGTTAGTGCCAGAAAACGCATCAACATCAGTCTTGACAACATATTACTTTTTTGTCGAACTAGCATAAATAGGTTCGATGTTTTTTAATAATTTTAAAGAGGCTTGAAAAAGCAAGTAAAATCAAATTAATAGGAGTGGAGAAAAAAATGATGAACGAAAGGATTTATACAATGGCAACCTTGATGTTGTTGTTAGTATTATCCATAGCAGTGATTGTAAGAGGAGACCCTGTTGGAGGAAGCATAAGCTTTAACTCAACAGATAAACGAACAACCTCTCCAGGAACAAGAGCTGATGATGGAGGAACAATAACAACCTTGAGAGTAGATGCAACCCAACAAAACCCTGCATGGAAAGCATATGTGGGAAATATCTCTGGAACCTTGGTTTTGGATGACAGCAACAACAGATCGATATACGAATGGTCTCTTGCATCACTTACAGGAGAGATACTAGCAGTTAGAAGCTCAGTCTCATGGAGTACACTTAGTTGTGCAACCAACGCAACAATTGCTTCAGAACAAACTACCTTGACTATGACATCAGGAGATATTGACAGCATAAACCACACCTTTAATCACTCCACTCACAAACAATTTGTGGTCGCAGGAAACACTCTAACTGCTAGTACTTGCAGAGTAGCATATCCATATGTGAATGATAGTGCACAATCACCAAGTGTATCTGCCCAATTTCAAGAGATACTGATGAACGACTCCAGTAGCAACTTGATATATGCTGCAAGTCTTGAAACAAACGTTGCAGGTTATCATAATGAAAGCTTATATGACTTTCAGATGATAGTGCCTGATAATGACCAGGCAGGACAGATAACAACATACTACTTTTATGTAGAGCTAGACTCATAAAGAGGATTAAAAATGATACTAAACAAACAAAAACTGTTGTATGTTTTCTTGTTAGTTTCAACAGTTTTTGTGATTTATCATGCAGCTTTTATCTCAAGCTATGACTATCATTCAAACTACAAGAATGTAACTATAGATACAAAGGTAAACATAACAAATGCACCTCCAGAAGTACTAACTGTTGACATACATGAATCTATAGGTATTCTGGATAATATAACTTTATTAGCGGGTTTGACCAGAACTGTTTATTGCAATGCAACAATCAGAGATTGGAACGGCTGGAACGATATTAACACTACAAACGCTACTTTTTGGGATGATAATAATGCAGAACCAGGGGATATTGCTGACAACAACGAAATGTATAGAGGAGATTGTGTCAATGTTGGTAATGATGGAATTTATTTGTCTTACTGGCAATGCAATTTAAGCATTTATTACTATGCAAACAATGGCAGCAACTGGATTTGCAACATTACCACAAAAGATAACTCTAGTTTTATAGACTCATTGCACAATACAACAATAATAGAATCATTATATGCTTTGAACTTAACCTCAAAAGAGATTGATTATGGTAATGTGCCTGTTGAGGGAACCTCAAATAATAAAACTGCAGTTATAGAAAATTATGGAAACATGGAGATAAATATTTCTGTGTGGGGTTATGCCAAAACTTTTGGAGACAATTTGGCTTTCAACTGTTCAATTAATAGTAATATATCAATTGGTAATGAAAGATTCTCGATAAACAAGTCTCAAGAGTGGGTTGATAAAACAAATTTATCTAGTACTCCGCAAATGATTAATGACCTTTCGATTGCAAAGCAGACTACAGGTTCAAAAGTATCTAACACGACTTATTGGCAGGTTTACATCCCTGCAGACGAGCAGCCTGCTGGACAGTGTAGTGGTAACTTAGTTTTTGAAGCGAGAGTTTCTTAATTTTTTTGTTTTTTTTCTGTTATTTGTTGCTTACTAATCAAAAGTTTTATATATTTTCTATTTAACTTTGTTTTTGGGAGTGAGTGATGAAGAAGCTTTTTTTATTGATAATAAGTATGATATTATTTTCTTCTAGTGTGTTTGCTCAAGGTTTAATAATAACTAATTCTCAGGACTGGAGAGATGTTTATTCTGTTGAGATTTTTGGTAATTTGATGGAGATAAACACTTTGTTCTTGACTGGTCAGAGACATGCCACTATAATACATTTTTCTCTTCCAAAAACTAATATTGAGATAGTTTCTTCATCTGATGACCCTTATGTCGTCGGGTTTGATACTATGCTTGAAGGTCAGGGTTTTGATGATGTAACAGAGGTCGCCTATGATAATGTTAATTTAGAGTTGGCCAGAAGGTTGGAAGGTGTTAACAAATTTGTTGTGGTTGACGATTCTTACGGCTATAATGCTTTGGCTGTTGCTTCTTTTGCTTCTATGGCTGATTATTATGTTCTTTTTGCTGATGAGAGAACAATTGGTCAAGTGCTTGATTATCTGTCAAACATTGATGTTCAGGATGTTATGATATTTGGACAAACTGATAGGGATGTTAGAGATGCTTTGCAAGTGTATAATCCTGAATTGATTAATACTGGTGATAGGTTTGATAATAATATTGAGATTGTTAAGAGATATTTGGCTTTGAGACCTACAAAGCAGGCTATCTTGACTAATGGAGAGTTTATAGAGCAGAGTTTGATGGATGGTTTTGACCCTGTTTTATTTATTGGTAAAACTAATGTTCCTGAACAGATTCAAGAGTTTATAAAAGGAAGTGATATTGATATTGGTATATTGGTTGGTAATGAGCTTATAGGCACGGCCACCACAATCAGAAGACAAGTTGGCATCAGTGTTTTCGTCAAATTTGCTCAGGGTGCCAGAACTCCTGGCGGTTCAATATCTGCAGTTGAAGATCTTGATAAGTTTTCAATGCCTATGTATGAGTTTGATTTCAGTATTTTTTCAGTTTTTTATAATCAGGCAACCAATTATTTGGAGGTTACTTATAGGAATAATGCGGAGATAGCTAATTATTTTAGATCCACTATAAGTATTTTTTCAGGAGATCAAACATTGGTTGTTGGTGATGATGGACCTGTGTTTATTGATGGTAATGAATACAAGACAATTATATATGAGTTAGAGTTGATTGAAAGCAATAATATTACTGCAGAGTTCTTCACTATTTTTGGTGAGTCAAAGAAGTCTTTGGAGTATGCTCTTCAGGGTTCTTTTCGTGTTGAGGTTATAACTGTTTTTGATCAGGCTTTGATAAATATGACTGGTTTGTACTATGATACTCGTGCAAAAGCGTTCTTTGTTGAGTTTGAGAATTTCGGAGAAGTGGATGCTTTTGTTGACGTAGAACTGGTTGATATATGGGTTAATGGTCAGTTAGTAACTATAGGTGGTGATGAAATTGTTGTCATATCTGCTGGCAAGAAAGGTAGAATTAAGGCTAGTGTTGAGTTGGCTGAGGAAGATATGAACCACAGGTTGAATCAGCAGATAGATGTTAAGGCTCTTTATGGTCAACGTGAGAATGCTTTGATAAAAGTTTTAAGAGGAACGTTTGAATTTAAGTTGAAGAAAGCTGACTTTGTGCTGTATTTCTTAATAACTGTTGTTGTAATTTTGTTCTTCTTGGTATTGTTCAAGAGGAGAAAGAAAAAAGAAGAATAAAAAAGGGTTGAGAGCTCCCCAGAAGAATCTGAGGGGAGGGTGGTTAGAGAAGAGGCTTCAGGGAGCTCATGAATGTTATTTTTTTTGTTTTAGTGTGAATGCTTTTGGTGGCCTCCTTAATTCTTGTAGCCACATTAAGCCTATCCTCATCATATTTTTGTTGAATTTTTCGCTAATCTTGTATGTTTTTTTGTATAGGTCGTAGTCTATTAAACCCATAGTCTTCATAGGTGTTAATATTCTATCGTAAAATTGTCTTTTATTGTATGATAATTGAATGTCTTTTTTTATCCCTAGGGGTGTGTCATCTTTTGTTTCTAGGATTGTTCCATCGTGTAGTGCTGTTGCGAATAATGACATCTCTGTTTTTCCAATTTCACCATCTTTTAGTTTTATCTGTTCGATGAGTAATTTTGCGACTATAACTTGTTGTTTTGTAGCAAAGATTATCTCGTAGATGTTGTCTGGCAAGTTGAATTGATCGAATAATATTACCATTTTTGCGTTTTAGCGGGATTTATTTTATATGTTTATAATAACACAACTAATATATAAA
>JAHJDK010000066.1 GCA_018812505.1 Nanobdellota archaeon
ATGCCATATCTTTTATTCTTCGCAGTCATTTTAAGAAAATATCTAAGTCTCCTTTTAAAAAGTTCAGGACGGGTTCTGGTTTCTTCTATCCACTCAATACGAATACGCTTGTATGATTCAGGAAATTTCTGAAAGTTTTCCCAAGTTTTTTTGTCTTCTTTCAAAGATTTGAGAATATCTGTTTTAATTATACATTTTGAATTTTTTGACGATTCATCAAACACATGTTTAACAGCAGTAAGACCTTTAGCTGTCATTTTCTTTTGTTTAATAAGTCTATGGATTCTTTCTTTGTTCGCTTGTGAGAGTACACTATTTGGTCTTCTTGGGGTGAATCTCTGAGCAAATCTTTCTTTATCTATTCCTTTCATAATGCTATCTATCCACCCGTAGCAAAGTGCCTCTTCAACAGCATCATTGTATGGAATTCTTTTTTTACCAGATGATTTTTTAAAATATATCAACCAGATTTCTTTTTCTTTATTGTGATTTTTAGCAAGCCATAAGCGCCACTTTTTTCTATCAATTACATAAAGTGTTTTTCCCAAATTCATATTTTCTTAAGATGTTGTCAGATATATAAAACATTCTATAGGTGTATTTTTTTAAATACATGGTATGTCACACAAAAAATATTTTCTAGATGAAAAACTAATTTTTAACAGCAACATTTATAAACACTTTATTTTTCCACAGGTTCATGATAGACAAATGCAATTCATGCAAAAAAGTGCTCACAAACGATACAGGATCAGTTTCATTCTTATGTCCTAAATGTGGAAAACACACAATAATAAGATGTAAGAACTGCAGACAAATAGTTGCAAAGTACAGTTGCCCTGGATGCGGTTTTGAAGGGCCTAATTAAGAATATTTAAGAATCACTTTTTTCTAACAATACTTTTTTTCTTTTTTTCTTTGAAAACAATAGTTCTATAAGGAAACGGAATTTCAATACCCTCTTTGTCAAAACGTTCTTTTATGCTTTTATTCAAGTCAGTTCCAAGCCTGAAAGCTGCTCCGGAATTCTTAGCCCAAACCCAAGCTCTCAAATTCACAGAAGAATCACCAAAACCTAAAACCCTAACAGTAACAGGAGGAACTCCATTACTAACATCTTCTTTGGACCTGTTATCCAAGAAGTCAGGATGTTTCAAAGCTTCTTGTTGCATAATCTTCATTGCATTGTCAATGTTAGAATCATAACTTATGCCAAACTCAACATAACGGCAAACCTTTTCATCACCAATGTTATAGTTTTCAATAGTCTCATCACTAATTATGGCGTTAGGAACAATGAAACGTTTGTTCTCAAAATTCCTAATAACAGTATGTCTTAAAGTAATATCCTCAACAACACCAATCCTATCAGAAAACTTGATAGTATCGCCAACCCTGAAAGGCTTGAAAATAGCTATGAATATGCCACTAATGATGTTGGCAAAAGCTTTTTGAGATGCAAAACCGATGATAACTGCGAGAACACCTGCACCTGCAAATATGGAAACAGACAATGACCTTAAAGAAGGAATCATGTAAATAGCCACTCCAAAACCTATAACATAAATAAGACCGCTTAAGAAATGCTTTAAAACAGTGTACTGGGTTTTATCAACCTTGATAAGTTTTGAGGACCTATCAAAAGATTTACCCAAAAGTTTTCTGAAAATCCTTTCAAAAACAAACGTGAAAATTAAGACCAGAATTACAGCGATAAACCTTCCAAAACCATTACTGAACATTTTTTCCAGAATAATCCCAACCTCCATTTTATAATTTAAAATAAGTTACTGCTTATAAAGTTTACTCAATAAAAAATTTAAAAACTAATCAGAAACTTTTTAAACAAACCCTAAATAATCGAAATAATGGCGAACGTAATAGCAACAATAAAAATAATGCCTACATCACCAGAAGTGAATCTTGAAGAATTAGAAGTGAAAGTCAAACAGAAAATAGTTGAATTTGCAGGTGAAGGCGACACGAAAACAGAGATAGAACCAATAGCTTTTGGATTGAAAGCATTGAAAATCATATTTATTATGGACGAGAGTTTAGGTAGCCCAGACAAATTATCTGATGAAGTACAAACCTACAAAGGTGTGAACTCTGCAGAGATAACAGATGTTAGAAGAGCAGTAGGATAAAAAAATACTTTTTTTAGTTTTACTTCTAAATAATAGAAACAGTTAAATATGCTTTTTTATTTCTAGATTCAAAAATGCTAAAAACTGTAGGTCCAATGCCTTACCAAGAAGCCAAGGATTACATTCTGAACGGTATAACGCCTGGAGCACATCCATTTGTACAAAGTAGAGGTAACTTAGGATTATTGGTTAGCAGAATGACTTGTTGTACACAAAAAATTATAGTAACAGAACTTGACAATGATATTTCTCTAGAATTAGAAAACGACGATAATAAATGTGTAGTAAAGATTTTTGGTTTTGATGATGATAGTAGAGATAGATTTTATAATAATTTGGCAAAAGCGATGTATGAAGATAAAAAAGGATTTAAGTACCTGAAATTAGAAGGACTTGAAAATACTTTTTAGTACTGACAGGGGATAATGACTTTTTGAAGAATGAAAAACCAATCTATAATATACTTAAATTAGAAAAATATTGTCATTA
>JAHJDK010000067.1 GCA_018812505.1 Nanobdellota archaeon
AGGAGATGCAGGAGAATATGTTGTTACAGTAACAGCTTCTGATGGGATATTGTCAACCTCTGAAAAAGTTTTAGTGATAATCAAACCAACGAATAAAGCTCCAATAATAGAGTGTCCAGACGAATTGGAGTTCAAAGAAAGTGACTTGGTAGAGTTGGACTGTGAGATATACGACCCTGAAGATTCAAAAGTAAATATATCTTATAGTGGTTGGCTAAACACCACAACATATCAAACAGGATATGACGATGAAGGAGAATACGAAGTGATTATAACTGCTTCAGATGGAGAAAGAACAACTACAAAAACAGTTGAGATAACAGTTAAAAATCTTAACAGAGCACCAGTTGTCTCAAACATAAAAGATATAACTGTTGAAGAAACAGAAACTGCAACTGTAGATGTTGAAGCAAAAGATGCCGATGGTGATAAATTACAAATAGTATATGGTGAACCATTTGACAAAAAAGGAGAATGGAAGACTAATTACGGAGACACAGGCACATATGAATCATACATAACTGTATCTGATGGAAAAGGAATGACGAGAGTTGACTTCAAAGTTGTTGTAGAACAAAAGAATACAGCTCCAAACCTTGAATACATAGAATCTATAACTATTGAAGAAGGAGATAAGATAACATTACCAATCAACGCTTTTGACAGAGAAGGTGATGAACTGACAATAACAATAAGCGGTTGGTTTGACTCAGATGAGTATGTAACTACTTATGAAGACGCTGGAAATCACACAGTAACAGTTTCTGTGAATGATGGAGAATTAACAACTTCCCAAGAAGTTGAGATAACAGTGCTTGACATCAACAGAGCACCAGTGTTCAAAATACCAGCATAAAGGTGATAAAATGAAAAAAGTAATTTTAATAATAATAGCGTTGATGTTCTTGCTAGTTGCCTGCAATGATAAAAACGTAGTTGTTCAAGAAACATACAGTGACACACAAATGCAAGCGCAGCCATCTGAAAACATAGTCGAGATGAGAATTGTTAATCAGAAATTTGATCCAGACACAATAGTTGTAAGTCAAGGTGAAATGGTTAAGATTCACTTCATGAACTCTGATCAGATAATCTTTTCACTGCCTGCATACAAGATTTCAGAAAGGGTAAGCTCTAACAGTTACATAGAACTACTGGCAGACCAAAAAGGAATCTTTGAGTTTACATGTGACGACTGCGAAGAGCCAATGATAGGTGTTTTGAAAGTAGTATAATTTTTTTATTTTTTTTAGTTTATTATTTCTATATTGTTGAATAGTTTAATAATACAATTATAAACTTTTCTCTTTCGAAAGCTTTAAATAATATCTTGACAACATGTTATGTAGGGGTGAATGTTTATGAAAATGAAAAATCATAAGAGAAGTTTTGGAAGCTGGGCTTTCTTGATTGGTTTTGTTCTCGCGCTTCTTTTTGGGATTGTTGGAGTAACTGATGGTGTGGCTTGGCTGTTAGTTGTATTTGGATTAGTGGTTGGTTTTTTGAATGTGACAGACAAAGAGACTCAGTCGTTCTTGCTTGCAGGTACAGTACTTGTTTTGGTGAGCGCTTTAGGAGCTGAAGCAATGGTTATAATTCCATTGATAGGTAACATTTTGAATGCTATACTTTTGTTGTTTATACCTGCAACTATTATTGTGGCTTTAAAGTCAGTGTTTCAGTTAGCAAGAGAATAAGCTTTAATTTTTTTTATAATTATTTTATTTCTTCTTTTATTTCTTGGAATAATTTCTCGTTGTACTTTTCTTTGTACTTCTTGGCTAGTTTTCGAAGTTCCTCAGTGTCTAAGTCTATATGTTTCTCTTTAAGAATATTTTTTACTCTACCAGAAGTTAAGAATTGCACTAGTTGAGTAACATTCTTTGGATTTTTGACTTCTTTGCATCTTTCAAAGTCAATCATTATTGGTTTTTCATATTGTACTATTATGTGCTTATAAGGATTTGTAAGCTCGTACTTGTTTATCTTTATCATATCAAGTTTTCTTGCTTGTTCTAAACTTTCTTTGATTACTTTTACAATACCAGTTTTTGGAGATCTCTCGAAGAAATCCAATATTCGTTCTCCTTGAACAAACTCCATAACAACCTTGTCAGGCTCTTCTGCAAATAGTTTTGGACCAATACCATGCTCATTAACTATCCTCAGAAACCTTGCTTCGTTTTGAATAACATTATCTGCTTCAGTTTCAGGATTGAGTTCTTTAACACAAACCTCTTTGCCGTCAATACTTGACTTGTAGGTGTAAACGTGTCCTCTTTTTCCTTTTGCGATAAATTCTTTAGTCATTTTTATACTTGTTAGATTTGCTTGTTTATTAATTTTGCTTTTTTATCTCATAAACAAATAAATCTTCAAAATTAATGTGTGTTTTATCTATTTGTCTGAAAAAGTAATTATTTGTTGTTAATATTTTATTAACTTTCTTTTGGTTTGTAAAAGAGCTGAATAACAATAATATAACTCCTTTCGTTTTAAGATTATATTTGGCACTTTTTAGAAATTGTTCGATTAATTCGTAACCTTTTGGACCTCCATCTAAGGCTATATCTGGTGCTTTAGGTTCATTAGGAAGGTATGGTGGATTGAATATTATAAGGTCAAACTGTTCTGTGATGTTGCTGAATAAATCACTTTC
>JAHJDK010000068.1 GCA_018812505.1 Nanobdellota archaeon
AATTAAACATCCAATAACTTATTTCATTTTCTATTAACATATTCTTTTATATAAAGAAAAACAAAAGATTTTTATATCTGCAAGGACAATTTTTCAACAAGGGGTGATTATGCTGGCTCTAGGAAAAAAATTAAAGGAAGAGGTTAATAAAAATTTTGAGAAGCAAATAACTGATCTTTCTAAGCAAGAGTTAAAAGAGTTATTGCTAATCAACACTTACAAACTTGCTCTTGTGAGAAGCCAATTAGAGGCTATAACTAATATTCTTATTAAAAAAAAGTTGGCTACTTATGAAGAGATTTGGAATAATACCAACGATAATTTTAAGGAATCAACTATTTAGATTTTAAAGAGGTGTTTATAATGGTGAGAGTAGCAATTAATGGTTTTGGAAGAATTGGTCGTATGGTGTTAAAAGCTGGTTTGCTTAATTTTAGTGCTAATGATATAGACTTTGTGGCGGTTAATGATTTAACAGATACATATACTTTAGCAGAGTTGTTCAAAAGAGACTCTGTTCATGGTAAATTCAGAGGTAGCGTTGAACATACTAGTGGTTCATTGATAATTAATAGTAAGGAAATAAGGGTTTTTTCAGAGAGAGATCCTGAGAATCTTCCTTGGGGAGATTTAAAAATCGACGTTGTTGTTGAAAGCACTGGTTTTTTTAGGAAAAAAGAGGATGCTGAAAAACATATCAGGGCTGGCGCTAAAAAGGTGCTGATAACAGCTCCTGGAAAAGGTGTTGATTTTAGTGTGGTAATGGGTGTTAATGAACACTTATTTGATAAAGAAAAACATGTGATTATTGATAATGCTTCTTGCACCACTAATTGTTTGGCTCCAATGGTTAAGGTTTTGAATGATAACTTTGGTGTTGAACAAGGTTTTATGACTACTGTTCACGCTTATACAGCAGACCAGAAGCTGATTGATTCACCGCATAAGGATCTTAGAAGAGCCAGGAGTGCTGCTTTAAACATTGTTCCCACAACAACTGGAGCAGCTATCGCTGTTGGAAAGGTTATACCTGAATTAAATGGCAAGCTTGATGGCATGGCTATAAGGGTTCCTGTTCCTGATGGAAGTATAACTGATTTCGTTGCGATTTTAAAAAGAGAAGTGACAGCTGAAGAAGTCAACAATTTATTCAGAAACGTCGCAAAAGCTCATCTAAGTGGCATACTTGAATATACAGAGGAACCAATAGTGAGCATGGATATTGTTGGTAATTCCAATTCGTGTATATTTGATGCTTCATTGACAAAAGCTGACGGTAAACTTGTCAAGGTTATTGGTTGGTATGATAATGAATGGGGTTACAGCAACAGGATTATTGATGTCTTGAAAATAATGTTGTAGAAATGTTTTTATATAGCTATTATTTTATTTATTAAACATGAGAAGTTTGACACAAGTGAATATTTCTGGATTAAGAGTTCTTTTAAGAGTTGATTATAATGTTCCGGTTGATAAAAAAGGTGATATAATTGATGATTTTAAGATAAAGCAGAGTTTACCGACTTTGAGGTATATCTTGAAAAGAGCTAAGCAAGTTGTTATTATGAGTCATCTTGGCAGACCTAAAGGCACTGTTGTTAAGAAATTAAGAATGGATCAGATTGCTCTTAGATTAATGAAACATATTGGTAAAAATGTTATCAAGCTTGATGATTGTGTGGATGTTATTATTCCTGATGAAAAAATCGTTCTTCTTGAAAACCTTCGTTTTCATAATGAGGAAAAAGAGAATAATCTTATTTTTGCAAAAAAATTGTCTTCTTATGGAGATATTTATGTTAATGACGCATTTGCTGTTTCTCATCGTGAACATGCTTCTGTTGTTGGAGTAACTAAATTCTTGCCTTCTTGTGCTGGCTTTTTGATTCAAAAAGAGGTTGAAAATTTGAATTTTTCAAATGTTGAAAGACCTTTTGTTGTGATTATGGGCGGTTCTAAATTATCAACTAAGTTTCCTGTCATTAATGCGTTGCTTCCTAAGGTTGATAATTTGCTTCTTGGTGGAGCTATGATTTTCACATTTTATAAGGCGGACAATTTAGAGATTGGCGATTCATTATGCGAGGATGATCAACTTGTTACTGCAGCACTTTTGATGAATAATGAAAAAATAGTTCTTCCACAAGATGTTGTTGTTGCATCTGATGTCAGTCAAAATTCAAAATCTAAAACAG
>JAHJDK010000069.1 GCA_018812505.1 Nanobdellota archaeon
AGAACCAACAGAAGAACCAGTAGAAACTCCAACTGAAGAAGTGCCAACTCCTGAAGAAGAAGACAAAAAAGAATAATTTTAATTATATCTTTCTATTAATATTTATCTAGCAGTAAGTTTTAAGACCAAAAAAATTAACGTTGACTATGCTTTCGAGCCTTGATAGCAGTTTTCAACAACAACTTATTCTCACACTCCAAAGCCTCAATCCTCTCCTGCTTTCTAACAAGCTCCTCCTCTAAAGAATTAATTATTTTCTCATAATCTTTTTTAACAGGAGATATCTTAACCATAAACCAACTAAACAAAGAATTATTTTAATATTTTCCGATATAACCAGTATCTCTCCGAAAAAAACTTGTAAACAATTATAAATCAGAAAAAACAACCAAATAAATATGACAACAGAAAAAAAATTACTAACAAAACTTAGAGAGAACAGCAGACAAAGTTTTGCAAAGATAAGCCGAGAACTAAACATATCAAACAGTACAACAATCGAGAAATACCAAAAGATAAAACCCCTAATAATAAAACACACAACACTAGCAAATTTTTCAAGATTCAGACAACCAATAAAAACATTAATGTCCATAACACCCATAGACCAAGAAGAGACAATCAAATGGCTAAGCAAGAGAACAGAACTTAACAACCTCTACAAAACAGCCAATAAAAACCTACTGGCAGAAACAATATTTCAAACACTTAAGCATAAACAAGAATTCATAGAAGAAATAAACCAACAAGGAATTTTAATCATGGAAGAATACTATATAATAGAAGAACTCAAAAGAGAAGAAACCATAATCTAAGCCCTGATAATCGGAAACTTTAAATATTTCATACAAATAAATAAAACATCATGAAAAGGGGTTGGATAATATTTTTAATATTCTTAACAATCATAACAGCTAGCTCTGTCAGTGCAAAAACCTTTAACTTTTCAGGATGCTGGGGCATAGAGTTATGCACAGGAACATACACTTGTGGAGTGTATGACTCTGTATGTCCAGAAGATTATTTTTTATACGGATCAGGAGCCTCTTGCGCAACAGACCCTAAAGATTCTGACGGCAACATACAAGGATACCTTAAATGCCTAGACCCAGATTGTAAGACCTGTATGAATGGTGCTGTTTCAAAAACAGATGACCCTCTGGAAATGATTGAAAGTGCAATTGTTAACTACCGACAAGACGTCTGGAACGGCACAGATATCATAACACTCACAGTCAAAGCAGCAACTGATGAGTCTGGAGCATACTACATGGAAGTACCTTCAGGCAACGAGATAACAGTTTTTGCAGAAGCACCAGGATACACACCTAAAATATCATATGAACCACCATATGCCTCACCAATATTCGACTTAAAACCAACACCTTTAGATACTTGTTCAGAAATAAATTTCCAACTGGAAAACGGAAGCTGTGAAGAAGATTGCACAAGAGTAGGAAGCAATATCTGCGACTCAAACTGTGAAGGCAACGGACCAGACGGAAGCTGCAGCTACAATCATGACACAATCTTTGATCCAGTGCTACAACAACCTATAACAAGCGCATTTGAAGCATGCACAGAATTTGGAGTGCAAAAAGGCAGCTATATAGACCTAGGAAACTACTACAATGATGATGGAGATAGAATGTGCGTAAGAGTCCGATGCTGTCAAGGAACACCATTTGAAGTGCCATGTCCAGAGCCAACAGTAGGAGACAGCTTATTATCAGGACAAACACTAGACAACGCCATCAAAGTAACACGGATAGCGAAATACAAAGGCGAACCAATCAAGATGAGAGTGTATTACTGGGAATAAATTCTACAAATAGTTTCGAAAAGTTTTTTAATAACAAAAAATAAGTCATAAGAATATGAAAAAGAGGGGAGCATATTTTTTTGTGCTTGACGCACTGATAGGAGGAGCAATATTTCTAATAAGCATAATACTAATAATAGGATCATACCTAAACACACCTCAAACCTTACAAGCATACGAAACAACAGAAGACATTATGAATCTACTATTAAACACTAAAGTGACAGAATTCCAAGATCCAGAAAGAATAATTTCATACCTTGCAAAGAACGGCTACATAACAAATTCAGAACAAACATTGTTTGAACAGATATCAGAACTGCACTATAAAGAAGAACACCAACTAGCATACAACCTCACCAAAAGCATACTAAACTCCATACTAGAAGAACAATACGGCATAAACTACACAATTTATGAAAAAAAGAGTGGAATTAATACAACAATATACAACCGATCCGGAGAAAGCATTGAAAACTCAAACTTCATGCTTTCATCAAAAAAAATAACATTTTTAGTTGCAAACGAAACAACATTTTTTGGACCAGACATAACGGAGTTGAGAGTATGGAATTAGGAAAAAGAGCTATAATGTTCACGTTTATGGCAATACTAATAGCAGGCCTGCTGTCATCTGTCTACTCAACACACCAAATAACCCCTTTAGATTACAAAGTAGAATTAGAAAAGATGAGAATCAACACTTTAAACAGGCTAGTTGACAATATAAACTCCTACGCAGAGATAAGCCTGAGAGCATCCGGCTACAGAGCATTGGAAGAAATGATAAACTACATTGACGAAGAAGAAAAATTCTATGACTATGATGAATTAAACACAACCTTTAATGAATCGGCAACAACAGGAAAAATAAACAATATAAAAAGACTAGCGCTTGAAAACCTAACAATCAACGAGTTAATGTTCCAGATAAAGAACATAACAAACAATGAGTTCAACATAAGCATGGAATACTATGTAAGCGATGTATGGATAGACCAAAAACATCCTTTTTCAATCACAGCGTACATGAACATAAGTATTGAAGTAAGAGATAAAAACGTTGTTTGGAACATCACAGAAATCAAAGAAACAGAAATATCCATTGAAGGACTAAAAGATCCACTATACTTCTTCATGGAAACTACTGATTATAAAGTGGAGTACAATTCCACATTCAAAAAAACACCTATCCTGGCAAGAAAATTCAACCTCACAACCTATGAAGAATTCGTGAACAACAGCGAATACATAGTATCATCACAAAAAATAACAATAGTAGATGTTGGAATATTCGAACCATACAGCTTCTTCGGCAGACTGACAAATGATAATCAAGTGAAAAACAACAAAACACTAACAATAATATCAATAGTGAATCCTAAAATGATAAGCAGCGGCATACCACCAAAAAACGAGAGCTACGCAGACTTCATGATAGGAACAGAATTCACCAAAAACGCCTGTAACTCACAATTAAAAATAGTTGACGGCCCAGTGAACTCGCCAATCATGGACACTTTCAACCTAATACTGGTTTTCAACATCACAGAACCATATAAAAATGTGAATTGCTAACCACTTACAAATAATTAATAAAGTTTATATAAGAATAGACGGATAGGAGGAATAGTGGTAGAGGAGACTATAACAACCAGCGTGGATTCGCTGATAGATCTATTGAAAAAAGTAAGCAAGATAGAGCTAGAGGAAGCAGCCAATAAACTAGAAATGCCTGTATCAGTAGTCCAGTCATGGGTTGATTTCTTAGTCGAAGAAAGAATAATAGGACTAGAATACAAATTCACAACTCCCTTCATATATCTAAACAAGCCGCACAATCAAACAAGCGAAACAATTGAAGCACCAGAAGTATCAATTGACCAATTCAAAGATGACTTCAAAAAGAAAGCTACCGAAAAACAAATACCAACAACACAAACAATAGATTTATGGAAGAACCACCTGCTTCAAAAACTAGAAAAGAAAAAAGACCTCTTCTTCAGAGAAGCAAGAAAAAGAGGATTCTTCAACCAAGAAGAACTTTGGATAGAATATAGAAAGAAAATAATGGAAATGTAAAATGGACCTAGACAAATTCCTAGAAAAAGATATCATAGAATTCCTAGAATTAAAAGATAAAGAAAGAGAAGAGAGAAAAGATGAAGCCTCAGAAGAAATAGTTGAAAAAATATCAACACACCAAACCCAATACCAATTATTCCAAGATGCAATCGAAAGAAAAGACTTTTACTCTGCTGAAAAAATGTTTGAAGATGTAAAAAATAAATTTGCGAGAGCAACCAGTGAATCAGAGAAAAACAAATATATGACCTTAATGGAGAACATGTATACAGACCTTCAAAACTCTGACTTTGAAAACTTCGAAAAAAAAGAAGACGTTGAAAAAGAATTTGTGAACGAAATAAAAAGTTTGGAAAAAGATGATAAACTAATACATGGGAAAAAAAGAATAGAACAAGAAAAAGAGTTGAAAGAACAAAAGATTAAAATCAAGAATGAAATAAGTGAATGTCAAGAAAAAATAATTGACTATCTGCAAAGAGAAGACCTAGAAGCGGCAATAAAAGAATACAAAAAGATGAAAGCAAGATTCGACATGTACCCAGAAGAACCAAAAGAAGAAAAACAAGAGGTATTCACAACAGTCATATCAACATATTATCAACTCAGAAAATTAGAAACCCTAAAAAGATCCCGAACAGAAAACAAGAAAAAACAAGAAGAAGACAAGAGAAAAACACTTTTATCAGAAACAAAACAAGAAGTCATGCTATCAACGAAGAAAATCAATATATATTTGGGAGATAAACAACTAAAGAACTCTATGTCTGAATACAACAAACTCAAAGACTTATTCGAAACATTCCCTAGAAACTTGAAAGAAGAAAGAAAAGCACTATACGAAATAACACTTAAAATATACAAACAAATACATGAAAAAACAGAAGAAATAAAAAGAACAACAATAACTAAAGAGAAAGAGGGGAAAGAAAAAGAGGTACCAAAAGAAAAAGAACACCTTGATTTCATAATGGAATTAAAGAAAGATGTTCGAGAAATAATCTTCTTGATGAAAGATCAGAAAATCAAAGAAGCAGAAAACAACTTGCTGGATATCAGGAGGAGAATGACAGGATTTCCCCCAAACAAAGCAATTGAAAAAGCTATGTTTGAACACCTAATAAAAGAGATAACTCACAGATTAAACTTCCTAAAACAAACATTAGAGGTAAAAAATGCCTGAACTAGAAATAAAAAAAGAAGAAGTAAAAACACCACCAATCATGAACGTGCCAAAACCAATAGTGCAACAAACCCCTACTAGCAGTACAAACATAATCAAAAAAGTAATTAAAGAAGATGAGATAGACCTCTACTCCATAAACATAAATGATATAATAGTACAAATAAGAATAGTCACTCAAGAAGACAAACCAGTACCACAATACATTGCATCAATAACAAACATCAGCGATACAACAAGATTAATTCTGGAAAAAATAAGACAAGAATTCGTCACAAGAATAGACATTGAAGAAATGTCAAAATTTGAAGAAGCCGAATCAACAGATATAAGAACGAGATTTCAAAACGAGATAAGAAAACTACTAAAAAGATACTTTCCAAGAACAGACGACAAAACAACCAACATGCTCATAAATTATCTTATAGAAGAGAATTTAGGACTAGGAAAAGTAGAGATACTGTTAAGAGACGCGAATCTTGAAGAGATAGTAATCAACAACCACGTAGAAGCAGTATGGGTTTACCACCGAAAACACGGCTGGTGCCACACAAACATCAAGATACCAACAGAAGCAAGAATCAGGCATTACTCAACCATGATAGGAAGAGACGTTGGAAAAGAGATAACAACACTCAACCCATTAATGGACGCACACCTGGCAACCGGAGACAGGGTAAATGCAACCCTAATGCCAATATCATCAAAAGGAAACACAATAACAATAAGAAAATTCGCAGCAGATCCGTGGACAATAACAAAATTCATACAAGCAGGCACAATCTCACTAGAAGCAGCAGCTTTCATGTGGCTAGGAATCCAAAACGAACTATCAATACTAGTAGCAGGAGGAACAGGATCCGGAAAAACCTCAACCTTGAATGCGATAAGCAACTTCTTCCCGCCAAACCAAAGAATAATATCAATAGAAGATACACGTGAACTAACACTACCAAGCAACCTGCACTGGGTACCAATGGAAACAAGACTACCAAACCCAGAAGGAAAAGGCGGAGTTACAATGCTAGACCTAGTAGTCAACAGCTTAAGAATGAGACCAGACAGGATAATAGTAGGAGAAATCAGAAGGAAAAAAGAAGCAGAAGTATTATTGGAAGCAGCAATCACAGGACACTCAGTATACGGAACATTCCACGCAAACAACGCAGAAGAAGTAGTTATGAGGATGTCAAACCCACCAATAGACATACCAAAACAAATGTTAAGCGCATTAGGACTAATACTAGTGCAGAACAGAAACAGACGAACAGGAAAAAGAAGAACCTTACAAATAGCAGAGATAACATCATCAGGAGATCCAAATATTCTAATGCAATTAAACCCTAAAAAAGACGTTCTGACAAAAATTAACGAATCCAAAACAACAATGGAAACACTAGAATTATACACAGGCATGACAAAAGAAGAGATAGACTTCGACTTAAAACAAAAAATGCAGATTCTACAATGGATGATAAAGAAAAAAATAGAAGAAGTAGATGCAGTCGGAGAAGTAATGGCAAACTATTACCTTGGCAGATTACAACTGAACTAAAATGCAAATCCGTGAATTAATGGATAAAATATCACTAACAAGTATTTCTCAAAGAGTTGCACACCTATTCCCAGAGCTGAAAAAACAACTATGGATAGCACAAATAAACCAGCCAGTAGATGAATACGTTAAAGAAAAACTGAAAAGTTCTTTAATAGCAGGGCTAGTAATGGCTATACTAACATTCTTCCTAGTGGATAAAATGAACAAGTCATACTTCCTAATACTATTTTCATTCATCGTTTTCTTCACAATAGTATTCTCGACACTGATGAAAACTGCAAAGTCAAAAGTCATGAAAAGACAAAAAGACATAGACCGAGAAGTACTGTTTGCAGGCAGATTCCTGCTTGTAAAGCTGAACTCAGGACAACCACTGATAAACGCGCTTTTAGACGCGTCAAAAAGCTACGGAGTAGCAAGCAAATACTTCCAATCAATAATCCACGAGATAGACATAGGAACACCACTAGAAGAATCACTGGACAAAGCAATCAAGTACTGTCCATCATCAAGAATGAAAAAGATACTATTCCAAATAACAAACGCGCTAAAAATAGGAATAGACGTAACCCAATCATTAGAAGCAGCACTAGACCAAGTAGCAGAAGAACAACTGATAGAAATCCAAAGATACGGGAAAAAACTCAGCAGCGTAACAATGTTCTACATGCTAGGAGCAGTAGTTATGCCGTCACTAGGACTAACAATGTTCGTAGTCGTAGCAAGCATGATGAACATAGAAGCAAACATGGCATTATTCAGTGTTTTAACATTTTTCCTGATACTACTAGAATTCATATTCATGACAGTGTTTAGATCAATAAGACCAAACGTTAACATATAAAAATGGAAGACCGCCTAAACCTAGAAAAATTTGGAAAAGCATTCGTGCCAGAAAGATTCAGACCAGAGCTTAAAGAATACTTGTTAAAATCAGGAATAGACTATGTACCATACAAGTTCTTTGGAATACTATTCTGGGTTACATTAGTATTAACATACATAATATACTTCTCAATGATATTCAAATCAATATCTGAGATGGGAGCCTTCATGATACTGATAATAACCTTTATCTCATGGTTCCTGATACAATCAATAATATCATTCCTAATAGTGATGGGAGTATATCTATACCTAAACGTTACCATCTACAACCGAACAAAAGCCATAGAGGAAGCACTGCCAGACTATTTAACACTAGTATCAACAAACCTCAAAGGAGGATTATCATTCGAGAAATCACTATGGGCAGCTATAAAACCAGAATTCGGAATACTAGCAAAAGAAGTAACCCTCGCCTCAAAAAAAGTACTCACAGGAAACGATATAAAAGACTCATTAGAAGAGTTAGGGATGAAATATGACTCTCCAAGCCTGAAAAGAAGTTTAAGCCTAATCATAGGAGAAGTTGAAAGCGGAGGACGAATAGTAGAAGTAATAGACAAGACGATTGACAACCTGAAAAAAAGCTCAGTACTAAAACAAGAAATGGCAGCGGCAACAGTCACCTACACGATATTTATGGTAGCAATAGTCATATTCATCACACCAGCACTGTTCGCATTGTCACAACAACTACTAGAAATAATAATAGGAGTTACCAAACAACTAGGTGGAAGTGCAAACTCCGGAGTGCTGCCAATAACAATCGGAGAATCAGGAATAGACCCAAATCACTTCAAAACATTCTCAGTCTTAGCAATAGGCATAATATCAACGTTTTCATCAATGATAATATCTATAATCAGCAGAGGAGACGTTAAAGGAGGACTAAAATACATACCAATATTCATAGGCAGTTCGATAGCTTTATTCTTCATATTCTCAAACGTGCTAGGAAGCTTATTCGGCGGAGTAGCATAAAATAGATAGTAATCGAAACTTTTATATATGAGTGATGAGAATAAAGAAGTATATATTTAAAAAAATAAGAGGTGTTATACATGCATAAGAAAGGACAAGCAGCCCTTGAATTCTTAACAACATATGGTTGGGCGTTTCTAATAATATTAGTTATGATAGGAGCCCTAGCATACTTTGGTGTCTTGAATCCAACAAGATTCGTACCAGACACATGCACATTCAGCGGAGCATTCATGTGCGAAGACTCAGTCATTACAGGACCAACAACAGACTCTGTAGTCATAAAGCTAAGAAATAGTGTAGAAGAAGTACAAGTAACAGCAATCACTTTAACAGATATGGACACAGGAATTGATACTTACTTAGTTACTGATTTTATGCTTGCCGGCGATGGAGCTGGATGTTCTGCAACAGTTTTCGGAGGACCTATGACTGTTAAAGCATCATCAGTCTGTACACTAACGCTAACTAGAGGAGCTATTGCTACTGGATCTATGTTAACATTACCTGACTTTGCCGCAGGTGTGAAAAAGAAAGTCAAAATTGACATGACATACTACTCAACTTCCTCAGGAGCTTCATTCACGAAGACATCAACCGGAGAAGTAGTAGCAACAGTACAATCAAACTAAATTTTTTTAATTTTTTTCTTCTCTTTTTATTCTTATAAACCATAACAACTATTAATCTTTAGAAATATTCAACTTGAGCAATTTCCTGCTAAACTCATCAAAATCAGAATCTATCTTTTGATGTTTGTTAAACAAATCATATTCTTTAAATGCTTTTTCAGAAGCATCTTCAAAAGATATAGAACCTTTTCCTTCTAAAATTTTAAACTCATTAAATTCCAAGAATTTATTTACGCTTTCAGCCAAGTCATCCATTTTCATAACAGTTCTATTTTCAATAATTCGCTCAATATAATCAAAAAAACTAGAAATTGTTCTCTCTAATTTTTTAATATCTCTTTCACTCAAATAATTCTTGGCAACAATTGAATCTGACTTTAATATTCTACCATTAGGCGCATTCTTCCATGTTGAAAGCCCCATATTTCTTTTAGCAGCATCTATTTTAGAATGAATTATTTCAGCAGCAGTTTGACCTGTAATTGCATAATGAAATTTATTTTGAACTTTTGCATAAAACCCTCTAGTAATTTCAGATTTTGAATCATAATCAATACTACATTCTGCAAAAATATCTGTAATTTGCTGATAAATTCTTCTCTCGCTTGCTCTAATTGAACGGACTCTTTCAAGCAATTCTTTGAAGTAATCCTTCCCAAAATATTGACCGTTTTTTAAACGATTATCATCCATCGCAAATCCTTTTAAGATGTATTCTTTCAAGATTTTTGTTGCCCAAATCCTAAAGAAAGTTGCTTGTTTAGAATTAACCCTATACCCAACTGAGATTATTGCATCAAGATTGTAGAACTTAGTCTTATACTTTTTACCATCAGAAGCAGTATGTTCCAAAATGGAACTAACTGAACTTTCATATAATTCTCCACTCTCAAATATATTTATAAGATGTTTAGTAATTGCAGGTCTTTGAACTCCAAACAATTCAGCCATTCTATCCTGAGTAAGCCAAACATTTTCATCATGCAAAAAAGCTTCAATCTTGACATCTCCTTTTGGAGTAGTATAAATAAGAAAATCAGTTGTCTGATATCTTGGAGATACTTGCGTATTTTTCATTTCAAACTTTCCTCAAATATCTAGATTTACACATATTTATAAATCTTATGCGCGTCTGTCCAGTGAAAATAAGTATCTTTTATCATTGTCACAAACCGTACTTTTCACAAACTTTATATATCTTAGTTCTCAATAAAAACCTTAAAGAGGTGTCATGGTGAAGAAAGCACAATCAAGTTTTGAATTCTTATCAACCTATGTATGGGTATTCTTATCTGTAACCGTGACAATAGGCACGTTGTTCTACTTCAATGTTTTTGACCCGCAAAGATACCTTCCTGAGGAGTGCGAATTCGGACAAAACATTATTTGTGAGGATTGGAACTTGGAATCAGGGTCAAATTTTAACATGAACCTAATGTTGAAGAACAACCTGGAAAAATCTATTGAACCGACACAACTAACTCTTTACGACAATGATTATGCATCAATCAACTGTGAAGCAAATGTTTACTGTCCATATCAAAGTTCATTTATCAACTGGACAGACGATGACAATGATGGAATATTTACAACTGTACATGGCGGTAAGTGGTCTCCTGGGATGAGCTGTAGGTTAGAATTAGTTGATTGTAGTAAATCACTCACTCAAGACACCAGATACAAATTCAAGGTTAGCTTCACATTCAAAAGAATAGAAGGCACCACACAACACACCACTCAAGGAAAAGTATTCACAACAGCAATATGACTTCTAAAAAAAGATTAAAAACAGTTCTCAACAATAAAGCCCAAGCCAGCTTGGAATACATGGTTAACTATGTATGGATTTTCCTAATAATAATGGGTTGTGTAGGTGTGATGGCTTACTTTGGAATGTTTAATGTGCAAAGATACGCTGCGCAACACTGCAGTTTTGACTCAAACTTTTACTGCAACGACTTCAACATAGAATTAGACCCTGCAAGTCCTGACACGTTCAACATGAAAATACTACTGCAGAACAATATGAACAAAGAAGTTGTTATTAACCAAACAAACCTAACAGACCAAAACAATGATGAAATAATCTGCACCAACCTAGACATATACTGCAGATCTGATGAAATAATACCTGTAGCAGAAGCAAACCCTAGCAATGTAAAAGTAGACACTAACAACCCAGACAAATGGATACCAACAAGAGTGTGCAAACTAGATTTTTTAAAGTGCAACAGAAAAGTGTATGAAGGTTCAAAACAAGAAGTGAATATTAAGCTAAATTTTAGCGGAATTAATAGCACAAACACCTACTTTTCACACGGTGTAGTATACGCTAACGCTATAGTAAAAACGTAAACTTTTTAAATAAGACATAATTTACAAGAACTAATAGTTCTTTAAAAGTTCTAAAAAGGTGAATATATAATGGATAAAGTTTTGAAAACAGGAACTACAACTGTAGGAGTTGTTTGCAAAGATTGCATCGTGCTAGGAGCAGATAAGAGAGCAACAGCAGGACACTTCATAGCAAACAAGAACGTCAATAAAGTAGTGCCAATAAATGATTACATGGCTTTAACAACTGCAGGAACAGTCTCTGACATACAACTATTAATCAAACTCATAAAAGCAGAATTAAAACTCAAAGATATAAGAACCAACAGAAAAGCCAGTGTTAAAGAAGGTGCAAACCTACTGGCAGGAATGGTTTACTCAAACATCAGAAGGATGTCAATGATTCCAGGAATAAGTCACTTCTTAATCGGAGGATATGACACTGAAAAACACTTATACGACTTGTACCCAGATGGTTCAATAACAGAAGTTGACGATTTCGTATCAAGCGGTTCTGGAAGCGTAATGGCTTATGGAGTACTAGAATCAAGCTACAAAAAACAAATGAGTCAAGAAGAAGGAATAAATCTTATTGTCAAATCACTAAATGCAGCAATACAAAGAGATTCAGCATCAGGAGAAGGAGTTGATATCTTCGTAATTGACAAGAAAGGAATTAGACAAGTTTTACAAAAGATAATAAACACAAGAATAGAATAAACCAATTCTCTCGAAACCTAAAGAGAGGTTTTTGAAATATGTCTGAAATATTAAAAGAAATACTAAAAGATTTACCTAATGGTAAAATAAGCGACGCAAGTTTTGAAGGAGCAAACATCGTTCTTTACACCAAAGACCAAGAATTCTTCAAAAATGATCATGGAATGGTCAAAGAAATAGTCAACAAAATAAAGAAAAGAATAGAACTAAGACCAGACCCTGAACTATGCATGCAAATCGAAAAAGCGGAAAAAGACATCCGAAAACTAATCGGGAAAGACGCAGGAATAGACAAGATAACCTTTGACCCACAAAGATCAGTTGTAATAATAGAAGTTGAAAAACCAGGTTCTGCAATCGGCAAACAAGGAGACATACTACAACAAATAAAAGAAAAAACATACTGGGTTCCAATCATAAAGAGAAAACCAGCCATCAGAAGCCAACTAATAGAAAACATAAGATCAGTATTATACCAAAACTCAGATTACAGGAAAAAATTCTTACACAAAACAGGCGAAAGAATATACAACGGCTGGCTAAGAGGCAGAAAAGAAGAATGGGTAAGAATAACATGCTTAGGAGGTGCAAGACAAGTCGGCAGATCATGCATCCTGCTACAAACACCAGAATCAAGAGTGTTACTGGACTGCGGCATGGACGTTGCATCAGATAAAAAACCATACCCACACCTGGAAGCACCAGAATTTGACATTAAAGAATTAGACGCAGTAATAATATCACACGCACATATAGATCACTCAGGAATAGTACCACTACTATTCAAGTATGGATATAGAGGACCAGTATACTGTACAATGCCAACAAGAGACATATCAGCACTACTGCAATTAGACATCATAAAAATTCAAAGAGGAGAAGCAAAAGAACCAATATACAGCACAGACGACGTCAAAGAGATGGTCAAACACACAATAACACTAGACTATGGAGAAGTAACAGATATAACACCAGACGTAAGAATAACACTTTACAATGCTGGACACATACTGGGAAGCGCAATGGTACACATACACGTAGGCAACGGCTTACACAACTTTTTATACACAGCAGACCTAAAATTTGCAAAAACAAACCTGTTAAGTCCTGCAAACACACACTTTCCAAGACTAGAAACTATGATGATAGAAAGCACATACGGAGCTAAAGACGCAATAACACAAAATCCCAGAGATCAAGATAAGTTTTTAGGAGATATAATAACAGAAACACTCAAAAGAGGAGGAAAAGTATTGATGCCAGTACTCGGATCTGGAAGAGCACAAGAAGTGATTGCACTAGTTGAAAGGATGATACGAGAAGGAACAATAGACAAGATACCAATATACATAGATGGAATGGTATGGGATATAACAGCCATCCACACAGCATACCCAGAATACTTAAACAGCAACATAAGAGAACAAATATTCCACAAAGACAACAACCCATTCATACAAGACAACATAAAACAAATCGGAAGCTCAAAAGAAAGAAAAGAACTACTTGAAGAAACAGGACCATGTGTCATACTAGCAACATCAGGAATGCTAGTAGGAGGACCATCTGTCGAGTATCTAAAAGAACTAGGAAACAATCCTAAAAACTCACTAGTATTCACCTGCTACCAAGGAGAAGGAAGCATGGGACGAATGATACAAAGCGGAGTAAAAGATATAAACTTCAAAAATGGCACAAAAAACGAGCTAGTAGAACTAAAACTAGAAATACACAAACTAGAAATAACCGGACACTCAGACAGAAGAGAACTAATGAACTTTGTAAGCAGATGCACACCAAGACCAAAAAAGATAATAGTAAACCATGGAGAAAGCAGCAGATGCCTAGACCTGGCCAGATCAATATACAAAGTCAACAGAATTGAAACCGTAGCACCCAGAAATCTAGAATCAATAAGACTAAGATAAAGCCAAAAACAAAATTCTATTCGATTTAAAAATCAAAAATCCCAACGGAGCAGAGCTCTGGGGTATTTAATATATTTGGGATTTTTAGTCCTAATTGTGTCAACCGCCGATGCAAAGCATCGGGGTATGAACCAAATTAGAAATCAAAACTTTTATATACTCTATTTCTTAAGATAAAAGCATGGCCAAACAATCAGTTACCACAGGTCGAGCTTATGTTCAATACAAAGGAGAATTCGACTTTGACGGACTGTTCAAACTAATAACAAACTGGATTATCAGCAGAAGATACGAATTTCAAGAAAAAAAATATAAGGAATCAGCAAAAGGACACGCAGGTCAAGAACTAAAAATCAAGCTAACAGGCGAAAAAAAAGAGAATTCATACATTAAATTGTATGTCAATGTTTTTATGAGAGGATGGGATTACAAAGAAAAAGAAGTCATAATTGACGGAGAAAGAAAAATAGTGGCAAGTGGAAGAATTCAAATAGAAATAATAACCAAAGCAGAAACTGACTGGCAAAACAGGTTTTCAGGCACCCCATTCAAAGAATTAATAGGTAAATTCTACGACTGGGTTATGAAAAAAGAAATAGAACTACTACACTACGATGTTCAAGAATACGAGACACTAAGACTAGAACACGAAGTCAAAAAGTTTTTAAAGATGGAAACCGATACACATGCATTCGAACGCGGAAACTAACTATAAAGCTGAAAATGAACATAAAAATATCCGGACAAAACAGAGGTGAAAAATTCTTTGGCTGAAACACTAACAGTAGTTGACGGGAAAACAATAGAATACGAAGGAATATTCGACCCAAGAGAATTATACACTATCATAGACGAACTATCCAAACAACACAGCTTTGACAAGAATGAATTCAGAAACTGTGAGTTCGTATTCAAAGAATCCAAAGACTTAATACTAGACATAAGACCATACAAAAGATTATCAGAATACGCAAAAACAGAGATAAAAATAGAGATAACAGGAACAGATCTG
>JAHJDK010000070.1 GCA_018812505.1 Nanobdellota archaeon
GTTATGAATGATCCCCAGATCGTGGGTGTTATTAGTTTAGAAAAATCATTAATATTAATTTGTCCAAACTCTTTAAGCGTTAATTCTTTACAATTATATTTTATGATTTTGGAGTAAGATAAACCATCAAATCCAATTATTATTATTTTTCTCATTACATTTGTTGACCGAGGATACCCAGCACTTTAGTGCTAGGAGGAACGGTCAATCCTTCATAAGTTTTTCCTATAAATTTTGGGCTGTGAAAAAAGTAAATTTAGATCACAAACGGAGGTCATTTTGAGTTCCGCTCCAGTCGCAACGACTCAACAGGTATACTATTTTGTGACTTTTTAGACAACCACTGGTTCATTTTGAAAATGTTGACATATTTTTTCAATAGTGTTTTTTGCAGGGATAGTATCTGCGCTTTCTAAAACCAATATTTTTTGTTTGGCTGTTTTTAAAAATAGATTTATAGCAATCCATTTTCCTTTTCTTATTTCTTAAGAGCTTTATTTTCTTATTCTTAAAATTCAAAACTATTTCTCTTGTTCTGTTTGTGCTTCCATCATCAACAACAATTATCTCTTTATGGTTACATTCTTTGTTTTTTGGTGTAGTAAAGCCTCTAGTAAGTATCCTATGTTCTGCTCTTCGTTATAAGCCATTACCCCAACGGAAATATTCATTGCCTTAGGCAAGGATACTACACACTTTGTGTGTAGAGGAATTGCCTTGCGTCCTCCGTAAAGTTATTTAATCATGTTTGATTATAAAATTGCGTGCGACGAAACCATAGCATATGCTTCCTAACTTTGAATTAGTGTAAGCTATGTTTTTATGTTTTTCGTTTTATAGAGTATGATGAAAAATAGAATTTGTAAATGTTGAGTTAAGGTATAACAATTATAAGGTAGGCATAAACTTTTGGCACATGAATTGGCAAACAAAGTATCGTTATAACATGTTTGTCAAGTTTAAGTATAAAAACCTTTGTGAAGGTTGCATTCGCAAAGCCGCGAAAAGACATAATATTAAGATTCATATTCTTAAAGTTATGCCTGATCATTTGCACACATTGATAACTTTGCCCAAAGGCATGAGTGATGTGAAGGCAATGCAGCTTCTAAAAGGTTGTTCTGCACATACTTTTTTTAAGAACCATCCAAAAGCACGGTTAAGATATCCGCAAGGACATCTTTGGAGTAGAGGAGGCTCAGCAGTCACAGTTGGCTACAATCAGTTATCTAACACTGTCAAATACATTTTGGAACAAGCTAAGCATCATGGTTTAGCCTGCTAAACGGATACTTGGGACTTCAGTCCCAAGAGGAGGTCATTTTTGCATAGTTAGTAAAACTTATAGGGCTTAAGAATTTCCTGTTTGCTGTTATCTGGTCTCTGCCTGTTAAGTTTTTAAAATTGTTTGTTTCGTATAGTGTGCGTTACACCACAGCCCCAAGCCTTATCAGCCTTGAGGGGGATAATTCTCCCTTTGGTCGAGACGCTATTGCGTCGTGGCTGCTGAGTGTGTTATTAAGAATTTGAAAACTGTTTATAAATATTTTGAAAAGATTTATTTGTTTCTATGCTTTCCCATTGCTGACTTTTTCAGTGCATCTGCACTTTGGGTAGTTGCTGCAGCCGTAGAATTTTCCGTAAACAGAGGTTCTTAGTTTTAGTGTTCCATCACATTTTGGGCATGGTTTCTCCTCATTTTCATCTTCTCCGTTGTCTTTTCCAGAGCATTTTGGGTTGATGCACACTTCTTGTTTTTTTCGTCCTTTCATCTTCACGCTTATAATTGGTGTTTTGCAGTGCTCACATGTTTTATCTGTTGATTCGATGAATCCTGAGCTTGGTAGTTTATAAGTTGTGTTGCATTCAGGATATTTGTCACAAGCTACAAATCTTCCAAATCGTCCTCTTTTAATTAATAGTTTGCCTTCTTTACACACAGGACAAATTCCTAATGACTCTTTATCTTCTGTTTTATTTTGTGCTTTTAGTAGCTCAGAACCTATTTTATCCTCATTTTTTTTGAAATCATCAAGTATTTCTTTCAACATTTCTTTAGCTTCTTCAATAACTGTCTCTTTTGTTTTTTTGCTTTCTCTAATCTCATCCATTTCTTCTTCGAAGTGCTTTGTTAATTCTTCATCGACTATTTTTGGGCTGTAAATTTCTAATGATTTCACAACCCCTATGCCTAAGTCTGTTGCTTCAAGTTGTGTTCCTTTTACGAATGTTCTTTTGAATAATGTGTCTATTATTTGTGCTCTAGTGCTTTTCGTGCCTAAGTTTCTGTTTTCTAACTCCTTGATAATACTTGCTGGTGTGTATCTTCTTGGCGGCTCTGTTTGTTTTTCAAGTTTTTCAATGCTTTCAACTGTTACTTTTGATCCTGCTTCTGCTTTTGGAATCTTTTCATCTCTGGCATTTGAGTGTTTTCCATAATATACATACCAACCTTTTTCAGTTGTTTCTTTGCCTTTGGCGATGAATAATTCTTCTTCAACAACTATTTTCATGGTTGTGTGAAGTCTCTTGGCTGGTTCTCCAAATGCTGATAGAAATCTTCTAACAATTAAATCGTAAACTTTTTTCTCTTCTGTTTTTAGTTTTTTAGGGTTATTCCCTGTTGGGTATATGGCTGGGTGTGCAGGGTCATCTTTTGATCCTTGTCTTGGATAAATCTTGTCTTTACCAAGTATTTCCTGACATATCTTTGAGTAATCGTCTTGTTTGCTTATAGCATCTATTATTCTCTTGTAACCAATTGTTGGTGGAATTTTTTGAGAGCTGGTTCTTGGGTATGAAATATATCCTGAAGTGTAAAGGTTTTGAGCTAATGCAAGTGTTTGTTTAGGACTTATCTGCAGGCTTCTATAAGCTTCTATTTGTAAAGTTGTCAAATCAAAAGCGTAAGGTGGGATGTGTGTCTTTTCATCTTTTTCCACGACTTTTACAGTTCCATTCTTTCCGCTTGTTTTTTCAAGTATTAAATTAGCTTTTTTTTCTTCGAAGAACCTGTCATTCTCATGTATTGCAATTAATTGTTCTCCTTTTATATCTCCTTTTAATTGTAATTGCCAGTAAGTTTCTGTTTTGAAATCTTGAATCTCTTTTTCTTTGTCAACTATAAGCTTTAATGTAGGTCCTTGAACTCTTCCTGTTGAAAGGGTTGTTTTCTTACCTTTCTTATTGATTGATAAAGTCAATGCTCTGCTAATGTTTATTCCATATAGCCAGTCCATGAAGTGTCTTGTTTCTCCTGCATTTGCTTGTCCCCAATCTAATGTGTTTGATTTATTGTTGTAAGAACTTATCAAGTCTGGTTTTGTCAGGGTGCTGAACTTCATTCTGTTAGCATCTTTTTTGTTGCACAAAAACTTTATGCAGTTCAATCCTATAACTTCTCCTTCCACGTCGTAATCGCATGCAACAGTGTATGAACTAGCATCTTTCGATAGTTGCTTGATTGTGTCTGCGTATTTCTGAGAATAAGAGTTTCTCTTGTCAATCTGTGATGTTGGAACCCATTCAATGTCAAAGCTTGGATATTTGAAGCCATTGCTTTTTTTCTCTGCAACCCCAAACAAGTGTCCAACCGCAGGCACTACAACTATGTCTTTTTTGTCGTGAGATAACAAGTAGTAAGGCACTCCTTTATTGCTTTTCTTGACTGGTTTACTGTCTGATAACGCGTAGGCCATCTTCATAGCTGCGGATGGCTTTTCAGTGATTATAAGCTCGTAAGTCATATTTGCTAGAAACAACAATTGTTTTAAAAAAGTTGCTATTGAATTTTATTTTTCAAAATATTTATAAACACCTCATTTTTCCATTGTTGTATGGCTGATAAAAAGAAATCTGAAAAAAAGAAGGCTCCTAGACAGTTATGGACTCTCTATAGTGTAGAGGGTAATAAGCTTGTTAGGAAGAATAAGTTTTCACCTAAATCTGATGGAGACTTCTTGGCTGAGCATTCTGATAGGCGAACTTGTGGTAAAACAACTTATATGGAAAAGAAATAGTTTATCTATTTTCGTTCTTTTTAAGTTTTTTCAGAAATATTTTTTCTAAATCTATTTTTTCTATCCAGCAAAGTTTGTTTAGCTGCCATAAAATATCTGCAATCTCGTCTTCATATTCTGTTTTTGTTCTCTCTTATGGCTTCACATACTTCTCCTACTTCTTCAACTAGGTGTAATACTACTTCTATCTTGTTTTTAGGCAAACAATTCTTTTTTCGCATTTGTGCGATTTGTTTTTCTTTAAGTTTGTTCAAGTCCATTTTTATTGAAAATAAGCATTGAGAACGTATTGTTGTGCCATTCTGTGTGTGTTGAAGAAACTGCCATTAATTGCTATTGAGTGCCTCATTGTGTCTATCCATGCTGTTCTATCGTTGTAGAACTTTGGCATTATTACATATTCTAATTTGTCGTACATGTCTTTAACGTCTTCAAGGTGTATGTTTTCTTTTGTGTTGTCAGGATGTGCTCCTATGCTCCAGCCTGTTACGTTTTCTATGTGTCCTTCAAGCCACCATCCGTCAAGCACTGAGAATTGTGGTACTCCGTTGTGTGCTGCTTTCATGCCTGATGTTCCTGAGGCTTCCTGCGGCCTTAGTGGTGTGTTCAGCCATAAATCTACTCCTGACACTAGCATTTTAGCGATGCTTATGTCATAGTTTTGTATATAGCACACTTTGATATTTTCATTTACTTCTTTCATTGCGTTGATTATCTTTTTTATCACTTGTTTTCCTTCCCAGTCTCTTGGGTGGGCTTTTCCTGCGTATATTATTTGTAAACCTTTTGATTTCTCTGCAATATTCTTCAGTCTTTTAATGTCTGAGAATAGCATATCTCCTCTTTTGTATGTGGCTACTCTTCTGGCAAAGCCTATTGTGAATATTTCAGGATTCATCTCTACGTTATTGTGTTCTTTTACGAATCTTAGCAGTTCTTTCTTACATTCAATGTGTGCATCCCATAATTCTTCTTTTGGTATGCTTAGTATGTATCTTAAGCTGAATGAGTCTACTTCCCAGCCAGGTATGTATTTGTCAAACAGTTTTTTCAAGTGTTTTGAACACCAGAATGCTGAATGAACTCCATTGGTTATTGACTCTATGTGGTATCCTGGGAACATATCTCTTGATACTTCGCCGTGTTTTTTTGCAACTCCGTTTATGAACTCGCTGAATCTCAATCCTAGATATGTCATGTTGAGTTTTTCATCAAGAAAAATATCATTTTTTAGCTCTGGTTTTATCATTTCTCCAAGCATTTTTTCTGCTAGTGCTTTTGGGAATTGGTCGTGACCTGCAGGTACTGGTGTGTGGGTTGTGAAAACACATTTCTTTCTCACGCTTTCAATGTTTTTATCTTTTAATTTGTTGTACAGTTCTAATGTTAGCAATGCTGAGTGTCCTTCGTTCATATGATATTTTTTCAGGTTTTGGAAGCCGAGGTTTTCAAGCATTCTCGTACCTCCGATTCCCAGCACTATTTCTTGTGCTAGTCTGTATTGGTCTTCATGTCCATACAATTGATGTGTTATTGTTTTGTCAAATTCAGAATTACCTATTATGTCTGTGTCTAGGAATAATATAGGATTTGTCTGTTCTGTTACTCCTTTTAATTTGTATATCCATGCTTTTATCTTTACTTTCCTGTCTTCTATTGTGACTGTTACTTCGTTTGGCAGGGGTTTTAGGAATTTTTCAGGGTTCCATTTGACTTCTTCTTCAGTTTGTTCTCCTTTTTCGTTTATTGTTTGTTTGAAGTAGCCTTTTTTGTATAGAAGTGTTATTCCTACTACAGGTATTTCTAGGTCTGCAAAGCTTCTTAGTGTGTCGCCTGCTAACACTCCTAATCCTCCAGAATAAGTTGGTATTGATGAGTCAACACCTATTTCCATGCTGAAATAAGCTATGTGTATATCTTTAAATTCAGTCATTTTAAAGGATAATATTCTTTGATTTTTAAATAACTTACCCTAATTATTTGTTTGAGTCTTAGTTTTGCCATTTTGTATGGCCAAAATGTATTATAAGGTCTATACCTAGATTCTTTGTTTCTAGTGGTAAGTCACATGCTCCATAGCAGGATCCTGCCCATATAAAAATTTCTGTGTTTAATTCTTTTTTTATTTCTTCTTGTATTTCCTTGGCTTTTGGTTTTAATCCGTCTGGTAGGTGAAGCAGTACTTTTTTGGCTTTCTGCTTCTTTATTTCTTGGATTGCTTCTTTTAGGTTGTAGCTATACATGTGTTTTCGAAAGAGTGTTTTGTTTTTAAATTTTTACTGAGAAAGTGCTTTGACTCTATCGAGTACTTCCAGATTTTCTTTTGTGTGTGAGAACCCTGGTTCTATATTGTTGGTTATTTCAAGGTATTTGATTGCTTCGTTTATGTCTCCTATTTCGTTTTCTCTGATGTTTGTGGCTATGTTTATTCCCAAGTCATAGTTGTATGAGGGATTTGTTGGTTCTAGTTCTACTAATATTCTTAGTTGTTCTATTGCTTCAGAGTATATTTCTTTTTCGTTGTAGATGACTGCTAAGTTGTTTCTTGCAGTAACGTAATCTTTGTTCTGTTGTACTGCTTTTTGAAAGTATTCTATTGCTTTGTCATCTTCTCCTTTGTTTACATAGTAAACTCCTATATTGTTCAGTATCTTCTCGTTTTCAGGACTTATTTTTAGCGCTAGCTCATATATTTGTAATGCTTTTTCTGTTTCTCCTTTTTTCATTAGGTAGTTTCCTAGTGTTGTGTAGTATGATTCATCTTTTAGTATTTTATCTGTGTCTTCTTGTGATGTTTTCACGACTAATATGTTCTCTGCACTAACAACTATTGCTAGTAGAATTATTGCAATTATTACTATTATAGTTTTTTTCATGCTCACCCTCTTTTGGATTTTAGAATGTATTAGTATAAAAGTTTTGCGATTATTTAGTTTGTGACAATAATAATTTGTATTTATTTTGGAGCAAACTATTTTTCAACGTCTAATAAAAATACTATGAGTTACTTTTGTCGTTGACTAATTTCTTTTTTGGAGTTGTCTTCTTTTTTACAGTTTTCTTTTCTTCTTTCTTTTTAATCTCTTTTTTAGGTTTTTCTTTTTTCTCTTCTTTTGTTGTTTCTTCTGTTTTTTCTTCTACAGCTTCTGCTTCCTCTTCTGCAACTTCTTCTGTCTCTTCTTTTACTTCTTCTGTTTTCTCTTCTACAACTTCAATTTCTTCCTTATAATCTTCTTTTTCTTTTCTGCTTGGCTCTGCTTTGAATACTCTAATTTCAAAATTTCTTACAGGTGCTATTTTTGAAAGCACTTTCTTTCCTTCTTTTTGGATTTCTCCTCTTAAGAGTTCTTCAATTGTTTTTTCAAATGTATTCTTTGATATTACATCTCTTAATATGTCTTTTGAGCTTGCTCTTAAGCTTGTTTCAGTTGATTTGTGAACGTATGTATTAGTTATGATTATTACTTTAACTCTTGATCTTTTGCCGTCTCCACTTCTTAGTACGAATGATGCATCAACTTTTTTTCTTCCTCTTCTAACAAGTCTTTTTATGTGTCCTGTTATTAGTTCATATTTTGTTATCTCTGTAATTCCTTGTCCGTCTTTGACATCTTTTATTCTGAATTGTATGTTTAAGTTGTGCTTTCTTGGATCTCCTGTTATGTTTGAAAGATTTAGTGTTAAACACCTATTTTTCATAAGACCAGGTTCTGTTAATAGTGATTCTCCTAATATTTTGTTTCCGAACATTTTTGGAGCCATTACTGGAAACCATTTTTTCTTTTTTACTTTTCTTGTGCTTACTTGTTTTTTAGCCATATTTGAAAAACCTCTGGTTTTTTGTCTACTTCGCAGAAATTATAGACCCTTTAAATAGATTACTATTTTATTACGTCAGATACATTGCTTTTTTTAAGAAAATATATTTTTTTGATTATATATCCAAGTCAACGACTTTCTTCGCGTTTTTCTCTATAAATCTTCTTCTTGGCTCTACGTCTTCACCCATTAGTATTGAGAATACGTTGTCTGCTTCTACAGCGTCTTCTATGATTATTTGTTTTAATGTTCTCTTTTCAGGGTTCATGGTTGTCTCCCATAGTTGGTCTGGGTTCATCTCTCCTAGTCCTTTGTATCTTTGTATGGTTGCTCCTGCACCTACTTCTTTTAGTGCTTCTTCTTTTTCTTCTTCTGATTGTGCGTAGATTTTTTGTTTTCCTTTTTTAATCAGATATAATGGTGGTTGTGCAAGGTAGATGTATCCTGCTTCTATTAATTGGGTCATGTATCTGAAAAAGAATGTTAGTAGTAGTGTTGCAATATGGTTTCCGTCAACGTCAGCGTCTGTCATGATTATTATTTTGTGATATCGAGCTTTTGTTATGTCAAATTCTTCTGCAATACTTGTGCCTAATGCAGTAATGATTGTTATTATTTCCTGACTTGCCATTATCTTGTTGATTCTTGATTTTTCAACATTCAATATTTTTCCTCTTAGTGGCAGTATTGCTTGGAATTCGCGTTTGCGTGATTGTTTTGCACTGTTGTGAACGAAGACGCCCGATGCCAGAGCAAAGTTGTGAGTGCCAGGTACCTCGATATCGTACACGTCCATACGTTCGTCGCATTGCTCAACCTTAATGA
>JAHJDK010000071.1 GCA_018812505.1 Nanobdellota archaeon
GCATTAGCAGAATTTAAACTGGAAGATTTCACAACTTTAGAAAATGTTTTTAGAGAATTGATTGGAAAAAAAGGCGTGTTCTTTTTTGATGAAATACAAAACATCCTTGGTTGGGAGAAATATATTAGGCAATTAGTAGATGCAGGAGAAAAAATAATTATAACAGGATCAAACGCTTCAATGCTAAGTAAAGAACTTGGAACAAGATTAACAGGAAGACAAATAACCAAAGAATTGTTTCCATTCTCATACAAAGAGTACTTGTTATTAAAGAAGAAAAAACACTCTTTAAAAGAATTTGAAAACTATCTTCAAAAAGGTGGTTTTCCGGAATACTTAAAGCTAAATGATACTGAAATCTTAATAAACCTGTTTCAAGACATCTTCTACAGAGATGTATTGCAAAGAAACGAATTAAGAAATGAAACAGCTATAAAATCGCTGCTTTATTATCTATTATCAAATATTGGAAAAGAAATCTCGTTTAACAAATTAAAAGAATTGATTAAAGTAGGATCAGTAAATACAGTAAGTCAATTCATAAATCACTTTGAACAAGCATACCTATTATTTCAAATAAAGAAATATGACCCTTCACTAAAAAAACAATTAGTAAACCCTAAAAAAATATATTGTGTTGATTCAGGAATAATCAACATAAACGCATTCGCATTCTCAGAGAATAAAGGAAGAATTCTTGAAAACACGGTATTTCTAGAACTAAAAAGAAGAAATAAGGAAATATTCTATCATAAAAACAAGTATGAATGCGACTTTTTAGTGCATGAAAAACTAATGATAACACAAGCAATTCAAGTGTGCTGCGAACTAAACAGTCAAAACAAAGAAAAAGAGATAAAAGGAATAGTAGAAGCAATGATTATTTATAATTTAAACGAGGGATACATATTAACATTAAATCAAGAAGAAGAATTAAACATAGAAAACAAGAAAATACTTGTAAAACCTGTGTGGAAATTTCTCACAGGGAAAAAATAAACTTTCCAAAATAGAACAACAAATAATCACTTCTGAATATAAGGCTTAATCTCACGATAAAGATACGTGTTAGAGCCATGCTCCCACACAGGACAGCAGCACTCAGGATTATACTCATCCACTTTAACCAAAGGAGTCAATCGGAAACAGTTCTTCAAAGCTTCAAGCTCTTCTGCTGTAGCACCTGAATCTGATACTTTGTCCATCTTTTTGCTGTCATCTGGTGAGATGCCTAATAATATAAACTGATCATCCAAGTCAACAGACCAATCATCATGTTCACTAGTGAAATCATAATGACAAGGCTTTAACAAAGGATTTTCAGGATTATAACACTCATCAGACTGAGTACATTGAGGATTAGGTATTCCATCATCATCTTCATCATAATCTGGGTCCCAGTACCATCCTAGAGTGCAAACATGCCTAGTCTTAGCACTGTTTTCTGCCATGTTATAAACATAAAGAGGTAAAGGATTATTCACAGGGTCAACGCCTTTAGAGCAGTAGTAACCCCTGCAGCGGTAGTAAAGCTCGAGCACAGACACTCCTTTCTCAGCAGCTTTAAGGTATAAAGCACTATTCACATCAATATCATCAGGTTTCTGGCATGAACAATCTGTTCCTACGCAAACAAACTCCTCATCTTGAAGAATAAATTTACAAGTACTATATACAACATAATAACCAATTTCTTTGTCATACGTTGGGTTTCCTATGCTTGTGAAGTCGCAGTAATTAAGACTGATGTCTGTGCAGTAACCGTCATCTACCATCCAGTCGCATTCTTCAGTTTCAAAAAGTGATTGCCTGCTTCCACCACATATCTTTCCCTGGCCGCAAGGAAAAACCATGTTCATTTCATCATCATTAGCTGTGTCTGTCCATCCGTCGCCGTCATCGTCAAAGTTGTTGGTGCAGTCTTCTTGTATTTGACAGCACTTCTGGTATGGGTAGTTATTTGCATCTTCTTCAGCAGAGCAGTTTGCGAAGTGCGCGCTTGGCTCTTCGCTATCTTCGTTTGGGAAGAATTCATAGACACAAGCGTATTTGACTCCTAATGAACTGCACTTGCCTTCAATCTCCTGGCACACTGTTCCTTCTCCAAGATATCCATCTAAGTAATAGTATTTCTTTGCATCTGAGAATGATAAGTGTGCACCTGCTGCTTCAACTTCATTAGTGTCTTGAAGTTCTAGATATACTGGCCTGTCCATAACTTCATTTTCGTTAAGCATCTCTTCCCATGTTTCAGCAACATGAGGCGTTTGTGAGCCTGCTTTACAGCAAACTACATAAGGATACACATTTTTATTTGGATCATCAAATCCTCTTGCGTGGCTATTTGTTTCTCTAAAAAGTCTTAAGAGTTCAACTTCTCCAGATAGGCTCTCGCAATCTCCTTCCACTACTGAGCATGAAAATGTTGTTTCTGTTGGTTCTATAACATATATTCTTACTGTGTCGGTGTCGCTTATTCCATCTTCATCTGTCACTGTTAATGTAACAACATAATCACCATAATCTTCATAAGTATGTTCTACTTGAGTATCTGGCTGATCTTTATAAGTAGTATCACTTGGATTAATTTTTAGTTCACTTCCATCTCCAAAGTCCCATATATATCGTCGAAATTGGTCTTTAAGTTCTTCTACAACATCTCCTCCAAATACTACTGTGTTGGATTGTCCTGACTCATCTGGCGGTGTCGTTATCACAGCTCTTTTAACAATAAATGTGAAGCTGTCTTGCACGTCTCCATCAACGTACACTTCTGCTTTGAAGGTTCCTGGTGCAGTAAAAATAATTCTAGATTCAGGTAAATTAGCTAGTTCATGGAAAAAATCATCAAGATGTCCTTCTGTATAATGGTTTAAATTGCAATAATTCCCACAGGTTAGTTCAAAAATATGGTTTTCAAAATCATCATCATTTGAGTCTAGTCTAAAATCTATTTTTTGACCTGGCACAACTGTTAATGAATCTTCTTTAGTCCAAGGTTCTCTTATATATATTTTTATTTCACTTCCGGCAGCTTGCACACTTATGCTTGTAAGAATTAGTATTATTAGTATTGTCAGTGTTTTATTCATCAGCCAACTCCTCTTTTCTACTTTTTTATTGTGGTATTACTATATAAATTTTATGCA
>JAHJDK010000004.1 GCA_018812505.1 Nanobdellota archaeon
AATCATAATCTGTGGGCCCCGATTATGTGACAGAACCTTATGAACGAAAAATATATATATATATACATCACAGATTAGTATATTCTTGTGGCTGTTCGCGTCTATGCGAACAACGTATGGGGATGTGGCGTCATCGCCTCTTACCCTACGATTTATCAGGCCATTTCTTTGCCAACTTCTCGTGTACCCTGATAATGATACTATCTTGAATTAACAGATCCTTAAATCTTCCAAGGTTCTTCTTCAACTTCTGATGCGATGTCTCATCTAACTGTTCAATTCCATGGATTACACATGCATGAAGAAACTCCACCAGTTCATTGCTGAACCGCTCATAGAAACTACCCCGGCTGAGATGAACAGCTCCCTTCTCTTCATATTCACGATGGAGACTTGCCAGTGTTCGTTGGAGTTGCACACCGAAACCTAACACCAGTACCTAGAACATTAACACTGGGTCTATCTTCCGTTCTCTTTTGATAAGACCTGTTTCTTTAGCTATTTTCCGAAGCCATTCCGGTGAAAACAATTTATTCAATTCTTCCTCAATACTTGGAGTCGCTCGTGTGGTATTCTTGTGTTTTTTCTTATTCATTTTGCATCCCATCCCTATTGGGACGAGATGCATTTCATAAGATAAAAATACTTCTTAACCGATCACGAATGGATGGATATTTGATTACTGATTTTGTGGTATCTACCGTAAGAGGGCTACAAATGCAATTCCCTATGATACGTTCAGCTCGCTATAAGGACAAGACCTTCTTTTATCTACAAGGAAGAGAGGAAGAGACGATTGAGGCTTTTTTCAGGGAGAAGCCAGATAGAATAATAAGTTATAGCGCTATAGAAGAATTAAGCTATCTTCTCGGAGTTAAAATTTCTAACAAAGATCAACATAGATTACTTGATAGATTCAAAAAGAAACATGATGATTACTGGAGAAGTAGACGTCTTATCCAGAGAAGCATTGATGATTGGATTGATGAACCTCAATCTTCCGAGATAAGTTTTAGATTAATGTCTAAACGGAAGTATTAAAATTAAAAATTGTTATTAATGTTTAAATAAGTTTTATTGTTACATATATTTGGAGGAAAGAAGAATGAGTGACGATCATGGTCGAATCGTGAAATGTGCAGCTTGTGATGGCACTGGCGAAATACTTTGACTAGGTTTATACGAAAATTTTATACTTTTATGTCATTTAAGGCGCCTTAAGTCCAGGAATGTTAGTTTCCGTGATATTAAGTATAATGGAAGCATCTCTCAGAACCATGTTTTCACTCCTTTTAAATAAGTTATCATATGTTTTCGAAGGGTCATCATCTAATGCTTTTATTATTTTCGACATATCATTCAAAGCACCCGTCAAAGCATTAGCCCATACACTCTCAGGAGTTTTAGTTTTATATTGGAACATTATAATAGATTGGAGAGGCCAATTGAATTCTTTATCCCAAAAGTCTAATTCAGCACCTGAAACAATATTTTTACGTGGATGCATATCTAGCAATTGTCGAATGTAGCATTTCCTCACCCCAATCCCTCTGACATTTATGAATCCTTCATATTCTGATTCCAATTTAACAGGAGTTGCTGATGGAAGCATTCTCTCTCCAATATTAATCCATCCGTCTATTTTTTTCTCTCCAAATTTTTTTGTTAGTTTCCAAATTCGCTGAACCATACTGGTAGAAACACCTAACTTCACGCGGTTATTTGCTAAATCTATGTCTTCTACGTCTATTTTAACAGTTGCTACGAAATCTCCTGGGGCAGGTTTCATTTGGTTTGTTCCAATATATGTTGCGTATGCACCTTTAAACAACCAAGGGTATTTGACAATTTTTTTAGATACATCTTCCTCCTTACTATCAATCATTTTATTTTCCTCCTTCTTATTCTCATAGATTTTAAGACTTCATCCTCCCTGATAAAACAGGTGAAGTTACAAAGGAGACATTCAACGTCTCTTTCAATCATATTGTTTCTTTAATTCCTTATAATTATTTGGATTAAGCAATAAATATATTGAGTCCACATCTATCACAATCACAAGAACAATGTGCTATTCTCTTACAATCCATACCAAAACCATTATTAAAAAACTCATTTTTATAATTCAAATCAATTTACTTGAATATTTCCTCATCTTCCTCAATATTTGCCATATCTTTCATAATAGCCCCCCTTATGTAATAAAATCTGATTAAAAAATTTTTCGCCCAACTTTTTATTTGAATCGCAATCAACTAGATTAGC
>JAHJDK010000072.1 GCA_018812505.1 Nanobdellota archaeon
CCTTCTCTAAATCTCACCCGGCCACCAAGTTTTTTCATCAGTGTTTTTAGTCGACTTTCGATGTATGTTCTTACTCTTGGAGCAGCAATTTCGACCTTGCCTGATTCCAAGGCTTCCCGACAGTCTGCTAATGCATCTGCTTGGGAGGTTTCAATTTCAATGCCTGCTTCATAACTGTTTCAGTTTGAGGCATTATTCCTTCCACTGCACAGCACAAAACAACTGCTCCGTCAACAGCTCTCATTGCTCTGGTAACGTCTCCTCCAAAATCAACGTGCCCAGGAGTATCTATTAGGTTTATCAAAAATTCTTCACCATCTAATTCATGAACCATGTTTACAACTGCTGAGTCAATTGTTATTCCTCTTGTTTGTTCGTCATTATGAAAATCTAGTTGTAGTGCCTTTCCAGCAAGTTCTTCAGACATCATGCCTGCTCCTGACAACAAGTTATCGGACAATGTTGTTTTTCCATGATCTATATGTGCGCATATAGCGATATTTCTAATATGTTCAGGTTTATTCATTAACCTCATTACTTTGTCAACCATCTTTTCTCCCATTTTTTCTACCTCGTTATTTTCAGTTTTGGAAAATTATTATTTTATTTCTCCTATTTTATCTGTTTTTCCTTCCAGATAATCCTTAACTTTAGTTATTATTTGCTCTCTGATTTCACTTATTGGCTTATTTATTATCACTTCCACTAATAACCCTTCATTTTTGAAGTAATCTATTAATGGTTTTGTTTTTTCTTTGTACACTTCTAACCTTTTCTTTACTGCTTCTGAAGTATCATCTTTTCTTTGATATAGTTCATGTCCACATGCATCGCAAACACCTTCTTTTTTTGGTTTGTTGCCTGTTTTGTGGAATATTGTGCTGCATTTCTTGCAGGTGAGTCTTCCTGATAGTCTTTCTATTATTACTTCATCATCTGCTTTGAAATTTAACACGTGTGATATCTCGATAAGGTTTTTTAAGTGATTTACTTGCACTAAGTTCCTTGGAAATCCATCCAGTATAAATCCTTTTTTACAGTCTTTCTCTGCTATTCTTTCTTCTAGCATTTCCAGCATTATTTCATCTGACACAAGATCTCCTTTTAACATTATATCAGATATTTTTCTGCCTAAAGGACTGTTTTTTTTGGATTCTGCTCTTAAAAGATCTCCTGTAGATATGTGCGGTATGTTTAGCACTTCTTTAAGTACTTGCGCATATGTTCCTTTACCAACTCCAGGTGATCCTAAGAATAGCAACTTCATTTTTTTTGCTTCCTAAAATGTAAATCTTCATGTGGGTTCTTCCACTCAACCAGCTCTTCTTTTTTGAACCAGAGATTTATCTCCTTCTCAGCTGTTTCCTTGCTGTCTGAAGCATGTACTAATGTTATGAGTGGCCTGTTATAAGCGTTTGCAAGTACATATGTATCAAAGGAGTAATCTCCTCTTATAGTACCTGGTGCTGAGTTCTCAGGTGATTGTTCTCCAATCATTTTTCTTATAAGATTTACAGTGTTATGACCTTCAAGCACCATCGCTATTATAGGATATATGGTTAAATCATAAGCTAGTGTGTCACAGATTCTTTGACCATGTGCCATTGGATTTTCTTTGTCTGGATTAAGATTCTGGTTCTTTATTAACTTTGTACCAACTGCCATTAACCATTTATCATCTTTCCAATAATGTGTTTCTGCCAACTTTTTAGGCACTTTCATCATTTTCATAGCGACTATTTTTAAACCAACTTTTTCAAATCTGCTTATTATCTCTCCAATGAGTCCTCTGGCAACAATATCTGCTTTCAAAATCACCAAGCTTTTCTCAATCATTTTTATTCACCTATACTTTTTTCCCTTCTTTTACTTTATGATATTCTCCTGTCCAACCAGTTTTTCTTGCTTTCCTTCCAAGTTTTAAGAGGTTCTTCTCACATTTATTTGTGCAGAAGTACAAAATTTTTCCGTCTTTCTTGACGTACATTTTACCTGTTCCTGGAAGCATTTTTTTATCACAAAAAGTACATTTTGACATGTTTATTCACCTTAATTTCCTCTACCTTGTTTGTTTAGAGGTCTTGCTTCAATCTCAGTTTCTCTGAGCATTACTATATCTCCTGTTTGTATTGGCCCTTTGACGTTTCTTGTGATGGTCTTGTTTTTATCTCTGCCATCCAAGATTTTACATCTTATTTGTATTGCTTCTCCTCTGGTTCCTGTTCTACCTACAACTTCATCTACTCTTGCAGGAACTGCTGATGAAAAGCTTACCTGGCCTTTTGTTTCATGATCAGCCATTTTTTTACACCTTTTATTCTGTTTTTATTTGTTTTAAGACGTCTTTTGCTTCGCCTTCTTGGATTATAGCAACTGTGGCTGTTCCTACTGGTAATCCTGCTGCTGCGCCTAATTGTTCTCTGCTATCCACTTCTACGTATTTAATTTGTTTTTCTTTGCATAATAGTGGAAGATGCATCACTATTTCTGGTGGTTGCACATCTTTTGCAACTACGACTAGTTTAGGCGTTCCTTTTTCTATTTGTTTTGTTACTTCATTACTTCCTTTTTTTATCTTGCCTGTTTTTCTTGCAAGTTCAATTGCTTCGTATATTTTTTCCGACATTTTTTTAACCTCCTTACTAAGGGTTTACTGCGAGATACTCAGAATAAGCACCTCATTCGGCTCTTTGTTTCCTTGAGCTTCATCAATCACTGGTATGTATGAGAAAAAATGAGTGGTTTATAAATATTTTGATGTCTTTGATGTTTTTATAGAAAATTATGGTGAAAAGCACAATATTTATATATAATCACTTATTAGTAGTTAATTGTGGTTTGAATGGGACTTTCTGAGAAAATCCTAGATTTAATAAAAAAACAAGAGCAAAGTAGTTCTAAAACCAACAAACTATATCAATTTATTAAAAAACATCCAAAACTAGGACCTAGACTAATGATTGGAGGATTATCACTAATTCTGAATGCGACAGCAATAGGAGCTATTAGCTATGCAAACATAAAAACCTATTTTGTAGATAAAATAGTCGGCACAGTAATGTATAATCAGGATAAAAAAGGAAAATTCAGCAAAAAAGGATACTTATGGGATGAAATACACTCAAAAAACAAACTCGAATCAATCATAAAAAAAGAAAAATATAAACAAGAAAAAAAGTCTAGTATTTTTCCAAGTGTATTTGCAGTAAGCAAACTACAAGGAAATACAGAAGGAAACATAACAATATATGACAGAAACAATAAACCCTTATTAACAATAATATCAGAACATAATTATTACACACTAAATGAGATACCTAACTTTCTAAAACAAACCATAATAACCAAAGAAGACGCAAACTTCTGGAAACACCAAGGAGTAGACTGGCCTGCAATAATAAGAGCAGGAAAGAGAAACCTAAAAGAAGGATACATAAAACAAGGAGCAAGCACCATAGACATGCAGATTGCAAAGCATTTATTGCCAAGAAGAAGTGCGAACTACGAGAAAAAATTATCAAGGAAAATAAAAGAAGCATTTCTTGCGACAGAGCTAAATCAAGCATATACAAAAGAAAAACTACTAGAATTTTACCTAAATGAAATATGTGAATTTGGAAATAACATAACAGGTTTTGGTGACGCTGCTAAATTCTACTTCAACAAAGAACTCAACGAATTATCCCCTGCAGAAATAACCTTCTTAACAGTTATACCAAATCAACCATCACAACATCCATACAGAGAAGGAGCCATAAAAACAATTAAAAGAAACCAAAAAATACTATTAAATCAACTATACCAAACAGGAGCAATAACACAAGCAGATATTAAAAAAATCAATGATGAAACAAACAGGTTTCAATTCAGAAAAAAAGCAATCATACAAACAGATTATCCTTGCATTTTGGATTTTGTAAACAGGAAGTTCTTGCAAACACTAGAACAACAAGGATATTCAACAGATGAATTCAACCTAATAAATAATGAATCATTATTCAGGAAAGTAGGATCAGGAAATATATACACCACACTAGATTTGAACATAATAAAGGAATTAAGTGAAGCAGTAAAAAGAAGAGGATTAAAACCAACACAAGATTATGCATACATAATAAGTAATGCTGACAATGGAGAGATAAGAGCAGTCTATGAAAGTGGAAAAATTGGAAACAACAGCAAACTTCTACTGGATTATTCATATCAAACCGGCTCTAGCCTGATAAAACCATTAGTATTCGGATTAGCGCTCAAAGAAAACATAATAGACTACAAATCAGAACTTGACGACAGATTTGTAGCCCCAATTCAAACCAACCACAACACTATGACTGCCTGTTTTACAGAGACAGATGCCTCAAAATGGTTCGTCAAGAATGTAATAGATTCCAACGCAGAGAGAGGCAGGCAACCATGGTGGACACACCTAAGAGATTCAAACAACATAATAACTGCATTCTTAGCATTAGAACTTGATTATCAAGGTAAAAATACTGATATAATAAAAAAATTCATAGAAACATTAGGCACAGATATGACACAATACCGAGAAGGAGAAGCCATACACTCAAGCGCATTAGGGACAATAGAACAAACAGTATTTGAAGTAAACCAAGGATTCAGAGTGTTTTACGATGGAAAAATAATAATTAAACCAAATGAAGA
>JAHJDK010000073.1 GCA_018812505.1 Nanobdellota archaeon
TACTTTTTCTCCTATAGTAATTATTGAGTGTTTTAATTATGCTTTAAATCAAAGGGGTTTTTCAGAGGAAGATATTTATAATTTTATGAATTCTAAAGATTATCGTTGTACTCTTGATTTTAGAAAAACTGACGGAAATGTTATTTTTATTAAGAAAGATTCTTTATAATTTTTTTAATTTCTAATCTGCACAGGGTGTATCTTAAAACTTTCTAACATTCTTAAGTCTGTTATTTTTTCTCCTTGTATAGGTGTTAGTTCACTTATGTCATATCCTTCTACGTAGTCGCCCCATACTCCTTCACATATTAAGTCATATCTGCATTTTTTGCATTGTGGTCCTTTCTTTTTTGCTCTTGTTTTTCTTGATATACTGTAGTTTTCGTCTGTGTGTGTTAAATCGTTTAGTCTAGTGTGTTCTGATAGTCTTAGTTCTGATGCGAATGTTTCATATCCTGGTAAAAAACATAGGGGCACTGCTTCCCAGTCTATGTGTAGTCCTATTTCTACACTTTTTTTTGTTGCTTTTAAAATTTCATCTTTCACTTCTGAGTATTTTGGAACGCAGTCATAAAAATTTAATCTGGCGTTTCCCATTGCATGAGGAAAAGCTATGTTTAATGAGTTGCATCCTAGTTCTTTGCATAACATAATTACATTTGTTAAATCATCCATGTTTTTCTTTGAAATAACCAGTTTTCCACCTATTCTGTTTTTTATTCCATACTTTACAAGATTTCTTACTCCTTGTGTTGTCTGTTCAAAGCTTCCTTTGCTTCCTGTTATCCAATCGTGGACTTCTGGCTTGATGGAATGTATTGCTATTGTGACATGTGCTCTTTCGTATGTGGCCATTCTCTTTGCATATTCTTCGTAGTAGAACATCCTACCATTTGTTTGTATTATAACGGTTTGCACTGTTGCAAGTGCTTTTTCTAATATTTCGAAGAAGTCTCTTCTGATTGTTATCTCGCCGCCTGTTAATACAATATTTTTTGCTCCATCTCTTCCAGCTTCTTCAATTAGTTGCATGACTTCTTCTGTTGATCTGTCAGCAGTTCCTCTTGCTATCAATAGTTCTCTTCTCTTGTCAGCTATTACGCAATGATAGCAGTCATTGTTGCATGAGTATCCTACTTTTATATCAACTGTTTCAATCATTATAATCTTCCTCTAGATCCTAACTCTTCTAGTATGAATCTCTCTCGCTCGTTTTGTGTTGAGAGTTTTTTCTTTCTGAATGGAAATGGAAACTTGTTTGGGAACGCCCAGTGTTGAAAAATCGCTCTTGCATCTTTGTCGTAAATCATTTTTCTCATTAGATAATCTGCTTGGAATTCTCTGATTTTGCATTCATGATCCCATGCGTGTTTTGATACTACATTTCCTTGTGCTCCATAGACTGCTACCATGCACGTTCCACAGTATGGGTGCCACACGCAGTTGTCACACACATCTGATAATCCTGATGTCAAATCAACCACTTTACATGCTGATTCTCTCATTATATCTGCATAAGTATGTGTATGTACGCTTCCTATTTTGAAAACATCATCAGATCTTGCTTCATCGCATGTGAATATATTTCCATCTTGGTCATATGCTATCTGTCCGATTACTGCGCCGCATGGTGATCCATAACATGTGAAAGTTCTGGGATCTGTTGACAGCATTCTTTGTAATATAAACTTAAGTTTTACGTCTATGAATGGGAATCCTTTCTTGTTTATTTCTAGGATGTAATCCATTTGTTCTTTGAAAAAATCTAAGTATTCTTTTGGTGTGTATCCTAGTTTGCTCCATATCTGCTTTGCAAAACCCATAAAGTTAAGGTTTCTGGACATCAAGCTTGAAAATCCTTGTTTTATGTATTCATCAACTATTTCTTTTGAGTATTTCAATGATTCTTTGGTTATTGTTGGTAGTGCGCCCATTTCTATTCCTTTATCTCTGCATATCTTTATTGTTTTGATAACATCTTTATAGGTGCTTCCTCCTCCGACGAATGGTCTGTTGTGGTTATGCAGTTCTTCAGGACCGTCAAGTGAGGTGCACAAATCTATCTTTTTCTCAATGAAATAATTGATTTTTTCTTCGTCAAGATTTGTGAAGTTTGTTACAATAACCCATCTAACATCTTTCTTATGTTTCTTGTTTACCTCTTCAGAATAATCTCTGATGAATTTGACTATTTCCATGTTAAGGGTTGGTTCTCCTCCTTGGTACTCAATTGTTATGCCTTTTGCTGGGCTTTGGAACATGAAATCAACAACTTTTTTAGCTGTTTCTTTAGTCATATCATATCCTTTTTTTGAAGGATCCATTGATTTTGCATGACAGTAAATACATTTTTGATTGCATCTAAGTGTGGGCACTAGAATGTGTAAGCTTGTGCCTCTTTGTGTGTGCTGGAACTTGTTTTTTGTGGCTGTTAGTATGAAGTTCCTGTTATTGTTTGTTAGTATTATTCCTGTTTCTTCAAGCAATGATTTTAAGTGTTTGTCTTCGTCTAGTCTGTTAAATCTTAATAGGTCAAATTCTCTTTTATCTAGTACAACCCAGCTACCATGATTAACTGTTATTAGGTAATGGTCATTGTCGTATTTCTTGGTGTGATAATAATTTACAACATAATCATCATTCCTGCTATGAGACTTAGGTTTTTCATTGAAGATGCTTAAAGCCATTAGTTTTTATCCTCCTGCATAATGCTTAGCAGTAAATCGCAAAATTCAAGTCCTATTGTTTTATCTTTAACTTTTTTTATTACTATTTCACCATTCTCTTTAATTTTGACATTCTTTTTTTTGTCAAATCGCTCTATTCCTTCAAGAATTGTTTTTTTTGGATAAAAAGAATTATTCAAATTAATTATGCAATCCTCATTCTTAATAGTTATGTGTTCCATTATAAACTGCCTAATAAATTATTATTGTAATCTTGAGAAATCATCAGTCTTATGCCTGTAATCTTTTACTTGAGTAATGCCTTCTGTGTCAACACCTGGAATGCCTTTGAATAAAACATCATTTTTTGTTGGTGATTCCTTGTCTTTAATTTTTTGTAGATCTCTTTCTTGTAAAGGTTGTTCGCCGGGCTTCCAAGATCCACTCATCTGACCAAGTGGTTGTTGTCTTTGCAGATTATTTGGTAAACAATCACATCTCTCAGTCATGTTCTGTTGAGGAACTTGTTGTCTAGGTGGTGGTGAATTTCTCAGGTTGCCTGCTAATGCATTCTCAACAATCATCTCTCTGAGCTTTTTATTTCTTGTTGCTTGGACTGTGTAAACAGAGTAGTTGATGAGTTCGTCGTTGAACTCGTAGCCAATTTCCTTTAAATCAACTTTTAATTCCTTTTTAGGTCTAATCTCAACCAATATCTCAGTGTCTGGATCGCCGTCAATAATCACGTGAACCCTGTCCAACAGCCAGTAAGCTGCGGAGTAAATCACACTTAAAGGATAAAGTTTAGGATTGACTGAAATTATTGCAAAATCTTTGTGAATCTCGATATTGTCTAATATGCTGTCTTCTTCTGACATGATAAACCCCCCTCAAATTATGATATCTCAGAATAAAAGTTTAATTAAATAGTTTTCGGTTGAGGTATTGTCATCTTTGCGAATGATGTGTTTTTTTGGCTTTTAATTGTATTAAATCTAAAAGCTTATTTTGATTAAGGGAGAGAAATATTTCTGCTACTTCTGCAGGTGTTTTTCCTTTGAGGCTTTGATGTGGGTTTACAAAGTTTTTAACAACATGTCTTAAGTCTAAA
>JAHJDK010000074.1 GCA_018812505.1 Nanobdellota archaeon
AAGTTCATGAAACTATCAAATAGTTTAGCTATAAGTATTAATGAAAATGGAATTAATGATAAGAAAAGCTTTTCCTCAAAAGAACTAGGAGGTGCTAATAGATAAGGAATTATAATAAATGAAAACAAAGAGATTAAAATTAGGTAATTAGAATTTTTATTCTTCCAATAGAAGAAAGTTTTAGAGATTATTTTTTTAAAGAAAATATTAATTAGCAAAACAACTATGCCCAAATAAAAAAAGATGTATAATGAACCTTGATTATTAATCCCTGCAACAATTGATTGAAAAACAGGTTCTGTAATGCTACCAGGCTCACTCACAAACTTCCAAAGAAAACCAGTGCCCAAAAGCCAAGGGACAATTAATACAAAAGCTAAGATTGTGGAATAAATAAGCTCTCTTGAAAAACCAGTTTTCATAACAAGCCAATAAATAAACAACACAATAGCTAATGATAAAAAAATTAGTATATTAGTATAGAATAACAAAGTTAATGAGATAGCACCTAAGAAGTAATCTTTTCTTTTGCAGTCCTTAAAAGCTTTAACATAAAAATAAAGTGATAATATCAAAAACAAGAGCATAGGAGAATAATACCTAACCACTCTTTCATAGAATAACAAGCTAGGACTAATAGAGTAGAAGAATGAAGCTATGAAAGCAGTTCTCTTATTGAATAACAAATTTGAAAGTTTGAAAAAGAAAAACAACGAAATAACACTTATAAGCGCAAAAGGAAACCTCAACAAAAACTCACTCTTACCAAACAAAGAAACAAAAGCAGTCAAATAATAAGGGAACCAACCCTTCTTAAGAACCAAGTCAGACTTGTAGTAATTGGTAGGTTCAAACTCATACATAGAACTATTAGACTCAAAAAGATAAGCATTCTCATACAACTGTAACTTATAAAACCCTCTAGGAACTCCACCTTCAAATATGCTTTGAGAAACAAGATAAACCTCTGCTTCATCAGTATTCAAAACAGGCAAGCCAAGATGATAAAATCTAAGGAAAAAACCTAGAAACAAAATTAAGATGATTAAATAATGCTTTCTAAAAAAACCCCTCATAAGAAAAAGATAGATATTTATGTTTAAATAATTAACTAAGGTTGTTATTATAATTTAAATTTTAGAAAGTTAGTCTTTGTTAATCAGATTATTGATTGCTTGCTCAATTTTTGCACTCATATTATAGCCTTTATCTTTGCAATATCTTCTGAATTTAGCTGCTGAACTCTTGCTAATTGTGAAGTTTAATCTGGTTTTAGTGTTAAGTTTTTTTGTTTCTTCAAATTCCATTAGATTATCAAATAACTCTTTATCTTCTTTTACAATGTTTTTTGCGATTTTCAAAAACTTATCTGATGACATCTTTAATCATTTCCTCTATTTTTCTGATACTTGAAATCTTCTTTAGTATGATATTCTTAACTAACTTTAAAATTTTATCATCATATGTTTTATATCTTTCGAATTCAACATAAGTTTTGATTAATAGTGCAGTAGTTCTTTTATTAGCTTCCTCAAAAACATGATCAAGTAAAATAGCTCTGACTAGAAAAGCAAGTGCTTTGGTCCAGTTAGCAGTTCTTCTTGCGTACTCTAGTGCGAAATCAAGACTTGACTCGTTATACAAAAATCCTTTATCAAACTCTTGATTCAATGCAATAATGTCTTTTTTTGTAAGCACAAATTTCATTTTTAATGTGTATAAATGTGTATTGATTTTTAAATTTTTCTAATTTTGCTTAAGAAAGTTATGTTAATTTATTTTTTAAAAATAATTTTGGTTGTATGACTAATTTAAATTAATTAAGAATTGTTTTATTAATCTCTTCTTTTAATAACAATATTTCTTTGTCAAATTGTTCACATAGTTTATTACATTCTTCAATACTCATGTCTTTTGAGACATAAGACATGTTTCCAAGTTTTACTCCTGAGTCTCTGAATCTTAAAAGTTTTATTAAATATTCATAATCCCATAATTTACCAGAAAAGTTATACGCTGAAGGGTGTGAATATATATTACTAGTAATATCAACTTCCATAGGACTTATGAGAACGTTTATGTTTGATTTTTTTGACACTCTGTTTAACTCAATTAGTTTTTTTGCAAAAATAATTGTTTCTTGAAAGTGTTTTTTAGTGCCACCAACTAAATTAGGTGCAAACCAACAGCATAAATAAGATTTTTCAGTTTTTGAAATGATTGTAGCTACTTCTAATAATTCTTCATTGCTAAAGTTTTTACCGTTTTTCTTTCTAATATTTTCATTTCCTGACAATACAGAGACTAAGAATCCTGAACCAGTTTTGTTTGCATAGGAGCACATAACTTTTGTAAATTCTTTTTTTGGCAATTGCCAATCTTCAAACATTATATCAACGTAGATGTTTTTCTCCTCGAGTTCTGTTAGAACTTCGCACCAATTGTTTAGGTTGCTCTCACATGAAATCATTATATTTGAAACTTCTAGTTTTTTTAATTTAATAATGTCACTTATTATTTTCTTCGGAGATTTAAAAGAAATTTTGCTCTTGTTAGCAAGAATACTATAAGAAAATTTACCTCCTCC
>JAHJDK010000075.1 GCA_018812505.1 Nanobdellota archaeon
AGAGAGTTTTTACATGGCAACATAATTGAAGAAAAAGGAAGCTGCACTTTTGAAGGGCGAATAAAGAATTTCTCGTATGAAGATTATTTTGATTGAAGTACATTAACTAAACAATTCTAGATTCGGAATTAATAATAATAAAAAATTAATTAATCAAAAAGATTAGTTGGCGCAACACTGGTTCCTTCATCAGCTTCGAACATTTCTTTCTTTTCGAATCCAAACATTCCGGCAATTATATTTGAGGGAAATCTTCTTACTTTAAGGTTATAATTTTTTACGACTTTATTAAAAATATCCCTTTCAACTTTAATGCGGTTCTCAGTTCCAGCTAATTCATCTTGCAAGGATAAGAAATTTTCTGTAGCTTTTAAATCAGGATATCGTTCCACATTTATATTTAATCCAGAGAATCCTGCTATTGCACTTTCAACTTGTTTAGATGCTGCACTTATTTCTGCAGGCGTGCTTGCAGAGCTCATAGCTTGCTGTGCTGCAACTGCACTTGTTCTTACTGCAGCTATTTGTGTATGGGTTTCTTGTTCAAATTGAACTGCTGCTTGAACTGTGTCGACTAGATTTGGAATCAAATCTGCTCTTCTTTGATATGCTGTTTGTACATTAGCCCATTTTTCATTTACAGTTTCATCTGTTGTTATAAGGCCATTGTATGAACCAATCACTGTTAACACTAACATTAATAACACAGCACCTATAACTCCAATTGTTATCCACAAGGTTCGATTATTTTTTTTCACCATTTTTTTTCACCTTTTTATTAAGTTTAGATAATTTTTCTATTTCCCCATCATCAAGCCACATTCCTTGACAAAAAGGACAAACATCAATTACTATTTCATTCTTTTTAATTTTATCTAATTTTGAAGAACATCTTGGACATATTAAAGTATTGTCATCTGATAATAATAGTCTTTTTCCAATGAATATCCAAGATAGTTTTTGTTTGAGTTTACTAGTTCCTGTTTGTTCTACATTTGACATTTTACCAACCTCCTCCGGCTCCTCCGCCGCCAAAACCGCCGCCGCCAAAACCTCCAAAACCTCCGCCAAAGCCGCCAGACCCTCCTCTTCCACCTCTCATCATGGATGAAGCAAAAATGGCAGCTAAGAAGAGATTACTGTTATTTTTTCTTTTCTTTCCATCTTTTACTTGGTTTCTTGCAGCAATAGTTCTGAATATTGACAGTATAAAAAACATCATTACAAATACTAGCGTGGGATTAATGCTGGTTTGACTTATTGGTGATGGTGTAACATTATTTGTTAATTCAACTTCTAATTCCTTTGCAATTTGATTTGTTGCACTGATACAACCATCAAAATATAATCCTTCCTTAAAATAAGGAACTATTGATTCTCTTCCGATTCGTCCTATCTTTGCATCGTTAAATATAGGCTCTAATCCTCTTCCAACATTGAACCAATATTGTCTGTCTTCAACTGCTATTAATAATAATAAACCATTATTCTTTTCAGAATCGCCTAAATTGCCTTCAGATATTTCTTGTGCAAAACCCTGTGAATCATAACCATCAAGAGATTTGATAGTCACAATTGAGAACTCAGCAGTATTTGAATCATATATATTTTTCAATAAATTGCTTAGTGTTGCTTCCTCTACGTCTGAAAAAATATTTCCATAATCATTAACAAAAGAAGTTATCTTTATATTGGATGGACTCTCTGCAAGAGATAAAGGTAAAACTAATAATAGAATCATTAATAGATTGAAATATCTCCTCATCATAGTATTGGTACTTTTATAATGATATAAAAAACTATTGGAATCTACAATTTAAAATTATGAAATGTTAAGAATAATACTATTTTTTAGCTTCAACTCATTTCAAACCTATAGCAATGTATTTATATACTAATTATTCTATTGTTTTTTATAAATTATAAAAAGGTGATATGTTATGGCTTTGAAAGATCAGTTTTTTAAGTTGAAGGATAACTGGCTTGTTATTTTGCTGGTTGTCGTTGTTCTGGGAGCATCATCTCTTTTCGGTGGTGGTTCTGGTGGTTTGATGAAATCTGCTAATTATGCTCTTAGCAATTATGACAGTATGGCTGTTTCTGAGTCTGCTTATTATGATGGTGGCAGGAGTTATATGCCTTCTCCTCAGCAGGATTTTGCGCCTGATGTTGAAGAGCGTAAGATAACCAAGACTGCTTCTCTTTCCACAGAAGTTGAGAGAGGTTCTTTTTTTGATTCTGATGCTAAGGCTAAGGCTATTATTAAGTCTAGTGATTCTTACTTGTTAAATCAGAATTCTAATCTTTATGGTACTGGTCTGAACAGTTATAGGAGTGGTTATTATAGTATCAAGGTCGAAACTGACAAGTATGATTCTGTCTTGATTCAGTTGAAAGAGATTGGTGAAGTTAAATCTTTTAATGAGAACGCTCTTGATATAACTGGCAGTTATACTAGTGTCGAGTTAGAGTTAGCGGTTGAACGTGAAAGACTTAAGAGATATGAAAGCATGTTTGATGAAGCTAAAGAGATTTCTGATAAGATTGAGTTGAATGATAGAATATTTAATCAGGAGAGAACTATCAAGTATTTGGAGGATTCATTAACTAATCTTGACAGAAAGGTTGATTACTCAACTATATCTTTCACTATAAACGAGAAAAGGTCTGGTTATGCAAATGTTGTGTTTGTGAAGTTCGCTGATCTTGTTAAGAGCTTTGTAAACAGTGTCAACAGTTTGTTCAAACTTATCTTTGTGTTGTTCCCTTGGGCTGTCGCAGCTTTCTTGTTGTGGCTAATCTCAAAGCTTTTTAAGAGGAAGAACTAATTTTTTTATTTTTTTTCTTTGTTTTCTTTGATTTTGTTTATATTATAATCCGATATATTTTCTGAAATAAGTAAGAAAGATTTATTAATGACTTATTATTCTTAATTTATTATTGATACTACTATAAAGGTATAACTGATGAATCAAACAGCTGTTAGAGAAATTTTAGAAGCTTTAAGGGGAAAAACAATAATTGATAATATTAGATTAGGTTATGAATTAAATATTTCAAATTCAGCCATAAACAAATTACAAAAAGATTTTGATATAAGTATTGGTCAAGATAGTACTTATATTAACATAAGATTTCAAGTTCAATTTTTAACTTATGTTCAATGGCCATATTTTTCAGTAGTTGAACAAATTCAAAAAGTCTCAGGTAGAGCAGAATCTTTAGACATTTATGCACATCAGCTTTTTGAAGGTCAGAATAAAAATTTTGCTTTAAGATTTAATGAAAAAGGTATGGCATTTCAGAATAGGAAAAATATTGAAGATACTCTTTTTTTAGATATTCAGAGATACTGTGAACATAATGAAATAATTTATGAGGTAAACTAAAATGGAAAAAAATGTTGATCCATGGTATAATACAGAAGAAACCGGAGAAGGTACTATGGATTATATGTCTATTGCACTTCTTGGTGCCTGTAACCTGAAGTGTATTTTTTGCTATGTGGACGGAGATAGGCCAGGGATGTGGAAGCCAGATGAACTTGAACCTATTTTTGAAGAAGCACATAATTTAGGAATGAGAAAAATTCAATTATCAGGAGGAGAGCCTCTGATTTATCCTCATTTAGAACAAATTCTCCGTGATTTATCTGGATTGGAAGTTGATATATTATTAGCAACAAACGCTACTCTTATTACTCCTAAAAAAGCAGAACTTTTAGCAAGACACAAAGTTAAAGTTGGAGTAAGTATCGAAACAATTGATGAATATGTTAGTGATGAGCTCTCAGGAGTTTCTGGATCTCATGCAAAGAAATTAGAAGGCATAGAAACATTAAGAAATGTCGGATATACTCATTCTCAAGATTTGCCACTTAATATAATAATGAAAACTCTAAAGCAAAATTTGCCAA